>CAIYHK010000207.1 GCA_903925985.1 uncultured Actinomycetes bacterium | reverse complement strand
CCTAAAGGAGATTACTTGTGCTTGGCGGTGCGAACGACAGTGAACAGTTCACCGATGATTCTGCGGTACTGGCGCGCATTGATCGCGCCTCGGGGCACATCAAGACACGACATCAAGGGCTCTTCCCACACTCTCATCGTTGACCCCGCATGACGGCTCCAACGTATGAGCATCTCCACATCAAAAAACCAACGCGTACTAAAGGGCTCCTGTAAACAGGCGGCAAGTTCTGGATCAGCGAAGAACAATTTGAAGCCCACCTGAGTATCAAAAGGCAGCGCCGGATATGCAAACCGAAGAACGCGGCGAATGATACGACCCGCAATACTCCGCGTTGTGCTGCGGGAGATCTCGCGACCACTGAGTGGCACGCGTGCAGACCAAACTGCATCAAATTTGTCGCGCAACACACCATCGGTCGCTAGTCGGATAAAACGCTGAACGTCGTAGACAGTGAAGGAACCATCACAATCCACGAATCCGACTATCAAGTCTTCTGCGCCATCGGCCAACACATGATTGAGTCCCGTGCGTACGGCTTCGCCCTTACCTTTGTTCTTTGGATGAGCAACCACCGAACAGTTGGGCTGGGTTGCGATTCGATCGAGTATGGAGCGAGTTGCGTCCGCTGAGCCATCGTCCACAAACACCCACTCAACAGTGGGGTCAGCCGTGAGTTCGGCCCAGTAATCAGCTGGCCAGCGTTCCGCTTCGTTGTAGCAAGGAACGACCATGCGTACTTTGCTGGTCGAGTTAGGCGAGTTGGTCATGTGGCTCCTTGGTTGAGCGACGCAACTCGACCAACCGTTCAACGGCATAGACAATAAAGGCAAACCCGAACAACCGCACAGTCACCGCCACGCCAAAGGCGTGCCGTGGATGTTCCATTCCCGCTGCATGGACTACGAGGAAGAACCACGGCACACAAACCAGCATCGCAAGCAGCATCTTCACAAGGGAACGGTCAAGCCGGCGCGTTAGCCCAAGCACCGCGGCAAGGGTGATGCTTGGAATTGCAAACCATTGCCAGCCACCCCAGAGCCAATCAGGAAGCAGCATCACCGCACTTGTCGGGAGCAAGTCATAAGGCCCAGCATTCAGTGCGGAGTAATTCTGATCAGTTGCAATCTTGATCGCATCGTTGGGGTGGGTCAGGAGGAATTTTGAATAAGTGCTCCAGCCACTTTCACGCACCCACTCTGCCAATTCAATTCCACCCGCGATCATGATTGCATTTGGTGGTTGACCCTCTGGAAGCGGCATGAATTCATACAGCTCTGCAGTTACATCTGCACGATCACCAAATCCAGTGGCTGCAATGATTTCTTCTGACACTGGCATTCCATTAGCGACGAACCATTCTCTGCGCTCTTCGTTGTGCATGATGCGTTCATCAAGCATCATGTAGAAGTTGAGCTCGCTTGTGGATCGGTTGTTGCGCACCATCTGCACCGCCCAAGTGGCCAGCGGAATGAGTGCAACAAGAAATAATGCATAGCGCCAGTTACGACCACGGATATATACCCAGAGCAACAGGACGATAAGAAGAAACAGCAATGGCACCTGCGGTGGCCGGGTCATTGCGGTCACGCTTCCTGCCACGCAAAGAATCCCAACAGACCAATAATTTTGCTCATGAATGACCCAAATTGCAGCCGCAATCGTGAGAACAATTAACGATGTGCCGATTGATTCACTCAAAAGACTTGTATCCCATAGTGAAACTTGATCGGTTGACCCCAACAACAAAACCCCAAAGGCGGCTTCCATTGAGAATTTTCTTGCAAACACGGCAATGACAACTGCGCAGAATCCCCAGGCAAATGCGGCAAACACCACATGAAACACAATGCGTTGCGTGTCACTCTCGAAGAGTTCATAGATGAGCGGAACTGGCCACAACCGCGCGCTGCGGCCACTGAAATCCAACTTTAAGTATCCAGCGGTATCAACCCAATGGGTGGCTGTCTGACCCTGCAATCGATAGAGACGAAGCAGAAAAAATGCAAAAAGGAGGAAGACAACGCGTTCCTTAAACAGGATGTGCTTGATGCGGGTGGGATTCATGCCCGATCAAGACGCGAGACAACTTCAACATGAGATGTGTTGGGGAACATGTCGAGCACTTCGCTGTAAACGAGTTCGTATCCACGCTTAGCCAAAAGATTGATATCGCGAGCGCCTGCGGCAGCATCGCAACTCACCAACACGATTCGATCGGCTCCGGTACCCACCAACACTTCGATTGCTTCAACTCCGAGACCTTTACGTGATGGGTCTGCAATTACGAGACCAGCGGGTTCTGGCTCCCAATCCTCCACCGCGCTTTCGACAACTTGGGCGTTGCGACCCAAAAGATTGATCCGCGCATCGTCTACGGCTGCTGGAGCGAGCTCAACCACGATGCAAGGCACCTCAGGCGGCACTAAAGATGCTGCAAAAAGTCCAACACCCCCATAAGCATCAATAACGGGCCCGTGCTCACCATCTAAATACTCACGCTCAGCGGCGCGTTCAACTGCATCAACAAGAGCAAGATCGGCATCCCTGCAGCCCTGGTAAAAGGATTGTGCATCCACTCGCAGTTCAACCCCGCGGATTGATTCCTTGGTGAATGCGCGGTCACCAACTCTCGCAATTGATCGGATGGATTCGGGCACTCGCGAATCGGTTGCGATGGCTAGCCCTTCACCTTCTTTGTCAGCGTGCACAATTACTTCTTCGCCAGGAGTCCAGCCGTCGTGGGCAAAGAGCGTGTTGATTGAGTCCACCGCAACAGCACAATTTTTGATCGCAACCACCTCGTTGGACCGCGACGCGCGCAAGCCGAGACGGCCCGAGTCATCAGCAATCAAACGCATAACTCGGCGCGAGCCAAGTGCGGGCAATGCCTGACCTTTGATCACGCTTGGCTCGGACAACTTGGCAATCCGCAGCCAAGCGTCAACAACAACATCAATTTTGAAGTCATGTTGAGCTTGCGACTCCATGTGCATCCATGCGCATCCGCCACAACCCTCGTTGCGGTGCACGCAATCTGGAGCCACACGGGCAGAACTGGGTTCAATAATTGAATCGGCTTCGGCCCGAACAAAGCTTGTTTTTGACTGTAGAACTCGAGCGTCTACGAGTTCCCCCGGAATCGCACCTTCAACAAATGCAACCCTGCCATCTTCCAGCCGAGCGAGCGCATCACCACCAGCAACAAGCTTTTCGGCGCGCAACCTGACTACCTGCGCATCATTCACCGCACAATCGTACGGTGTGCGAGTCAATTGAGGCAGTAGATTTGACCTTGTGCCGAGACCAATCGAAATTGCCCCTTCGATACTCCCAGTTGATTTCGCTCACCTGGGTAAGGCTTTGACGGATCTTGAAGCCGCAGGATGCGACCGAATCCACCTCGACATCATGGACGGTCAATTTGTACCGAATTTGACCTTTGGCCCGGATGTGATTGCGTCGATGCGACCCCACACCAAACTTCCGTTTGAAGCGCATCTCATGGTTTTGGATGCCGATGCGATGGCCAAAAATTATGTGGATGCAGGTTGTCAGCGCTTGATACTTCACGCTGAAGCGTGCTCCCACTTGCACCGATCACTGGATCATGTTCGATCGCTTGGTGCGACCGCAGGTGTTGCGATTAATCCGCACACACCGGCTGCGGAAGTCGAAAACATTCTTGACCTCGTGGATCTAATACTTGTGATGACCGTCAATCCAGGATTTGGTGGCCAAAAGTACATCGCAAGTATGGAACCAAAAATCGCCCAAGTTCGTGCGATGATCAACCAGCGCGGGCTCTCCGAATCAATCGATCTTGAAGTTGATGGCGGGATAAGCGCAACCACTGTTGCCGCCGCTACTCGCTCTGGTGCCAACACTTTTGTTGCTGGCAGTGCGCTTTTCAGGCACGAGGCCGGGCTGAAGGCTGCGGTGTCTGAGATCCGCGCGAACGCGACCGCTGCGCGCGCCGCTTAGCGCTCGCGCGCGACGCTCCGTCCAACGATCGCTTAACCACAACGGCGGCGAAAAGTCCGCCGAAGACAATTCCGACCGCTAGAAGAATT
>CAIYHK010000206.1 GCA_903925985.1 uncultured Actinomycetes bacterium | reverse complement strand
CGGCCGTTAACACTCTTGTGGTGGAACGCGCCGACCTACTTGGCCTAGGGCAGATGCATCAGCTCCGTGGTCGAGTTGGGCGCAGCAACAGTCGGGCGTATGCGTACCTCTTCCATCCCCGCGACATGCGATTGACCGAGGAGGCGTACGAGCGGCTGCGCACAATCGGTGAAGCAACCGACCTCGGTTCAGGATTCAAGATCGCAATGCGTGACCTTGAAATTCGTGGTGCAGGCAATCTTCTCGGTGAATCACAAAGTGGCCATATCGCAGCTGTTGGCTATGACCTTTACTGCCAGATGGTGAATGATGCAGTCGCTGAGATGAAGGGCGAAGAGCCACCAGCCCGCGACATCATCACACTTGATGTTCCAGCCGATGCGTTCTTGCCCGTTGATTACATCCCGCGAGAGGAGATGCGACTCGAGGCGTACCGACGCTTAATGGCGGTCGCTTCGCATGATGATGTCCGCGACATACGCATGGAGTGGGAAGACCGATTCGGCCCGATTCCAGACGCCGCAATCGCCTTGCTCAAAGTTGCATCACTTCGTGCCGAGTGTCACCGCCTGGGCTTGCGTGAACTGACGGTGACCGGATTGCGTGTGCGCATGGGACCAATTCACCTCCTAGGCAGCGAAAAGATGCGCCTTATGCGCCTTTCAAAGTCAGCCGTTCATCGTGAAGAAACTGGACTCTTGACCCTGGACGTACCGAAGGGGGCAAATTCGGTGGAGTTTCTCCTTGGTTTTTTGGCTGACCTGCGACCCGTCGAAGACGACTGATCAGTCAAGATATTCGCCCACCAACTAGGGTCAATTTTTGTGAAATCCAAGAAATTCTTCTCTGTCTCCGCCGTCGCTGCAATGGTTATTGCTGGCGCAATGCTTGTGTCTTGTTCGTCTGTGGACTCGATTGATTCAGTTGCCACGGTCAATGGCAAAGAGCTTGGGCGTGATGAATTCGAGGATCTGGCCGCGATGCTCAACGAAGCAGAGATTTTTACACTCACCAATGGTGAACTCACTTCGGAAGATGCCCGTCAGGTACTCCTGACCATGATCAGTGCCCAGGTTGTCCGCGGCATATTGGCTGACTACGACATCGAGGTCACTGATGCTGACCGTGACACGTATCGAGCCCAGCTTCAAGAAGGTGGACAGCTCGAGGGATACTCCGATGCACTCAAGGATTACGTAATCAACCTGTATGCAGAACAGGGTGCATTGTCCAAGATTGAAGCCCTCTCCGATGCCGAGATCGAAAAACTTTACGATTCAGCACCCGGTGCCGCTGGGGTGTTGTGCCTACGTCATCTTGTTGTGGAAGCAGAAGACACCGCACTGGAAGCTCTTGCCGAGTACGAAGGTGGCGCCGAATTTGCCGAAGTTGCAGGCAAGTACTCAACGGAGCCCAATGCGGTGACCTCTGGTGGTGCACTACGTGACACGACCAACGACAACGACTGCATTTCGGTTGTTCAGTATCAGCGCCAGTTTGATATGGACTTCGTTCGCGGCGCATTGACCGCCGAAGCAGGTGCGGTTGTTGGCCCCATCAAGTCAAGTTTTGGCTATCACTTGATTGAATCGCGTCCCTTTGACGATGTGAAGGAATCATTAAGCACGATCTTTGAGAGCAACACAGGAGCGAGCCTCGCGGATGCTGCGTTGTTGAACTCAGATGTCCGGGTTGACTCGTCGTTTGGAAAATGGGACGCCTCATCTGGCGTGATCGTCGACCTGTGATCATTCGTGTCGTTGGTCTTGGGCCGGGTGATGCTCGTTACTTGACCGATCACACGCGACAAATTCTGAACTCTGCAGAGCGTGTATTTCTGCGCACAAACCGCCACCCAAGTGCGACTGAGTTCTCACACTTGCCAAGTTTTGACCACGTGTACGAAACAGGTTCGAGTTTTTCCGATGTGTATGAATCAATTGTCGACCATCTTGTCGAGGCAGCTCGCGATGGCGAGGTGGTCTATGCGGTGCCAGGGTCGCCACTGATACTCGAAGACACTGTGCGTCGCCTGCAAAGTCGACCCGATGTTCAGATCGTTGTCGAACCGGCGATGTCATTTCTCGATCTTGTTTGGCCCGCGCTCAACATTGACCCGATCGAGTCCTCTGTCCGCCTATTAGACGGGCACGCTTTTGCGAGTTCGGCCGCTGGTGATACTGGACCACTGCTGGTGGCTCATTGCCATGCGAACTGGGTTTTGTCGGACATCAAACTTGCAATTGACATGCCAGACGAATCAGCAGCCGTTGTGATTCTCAAGTCACTGGGCACACCCCAACAAGAACTCATCCACACCACATGGGCAGATATGGACCGTGTCACTGAGGCGGATCATCTCACCACGCTCTTTATCCCCCAGTTGGCAATCCCTGTTGCTCATGAACTGCAACAGTTGCATCAGCTCTCACTCAAGTTGCGCGAGGAATGCCCGTGGGACCGTGAACAAACCCATGCAACGCTCATTCGCTACTTGATTGAGGAAGCCTACGAAGTTGTTGAAGCACTTGATGAACCCATCGATGACGATCACTTAATCGAAGAACTCGGTGACCTGCTCTACCAGATTGAGTTTCATTGTGCGATCGCCCAGCAAGAGGGGCGGTTCACTATCGCCGACGTGGCACGTAATCTGCACGACAAGATGGTGCGGCGACACCCTCACGTGTTCGGCGAAAACGCTGGCACCGGTGGCACCGCTGACGAGGTTGTCGACCTTTGGGAACAAGTCAAGCAAGCAGAGAAGAAACAGGCGGGCAAAACCACCGCAGGAATCTTCGCCGGAGTAAACCGCCACCTACCTGCCCTCACCTTCGCCGAAGAACTACAGCGCAAAGCAGCAAAGGTGGGCTTTGACTGGCCCGATGTGAATGGACCCCTTGAGAAGGTGGCAGAAGAAGCGCGCGAGGTTGCCTCAGCGGAACCCGAGTCGATCATGGGCGAGTTCGGCGATTTGTTGTTCAGCGTGGTCAATCTCGCACGGCATCTTGGTGTTGACCCCGAGGCTGCATTGCGGGTCTCAACAGCCAAATTCCGCCAGCGAGTCGACACCATGTTTTCCATTGCCGAGTCTGAGGCTCTTGATTTTTCGTCACTATCACTCCCAGAAATGGACCAGTTATGGGAGCGGGCCAAGCGCGGTAAGTAGCGTCAAGGTATGAGCGAAATTGTCCATGTTCTCGGTCGCGAGGTAATTGATTCGCGCGGCAATCCAACTGTTGAAGTCGAGGTCCACCTCGAATCAGGTGCAGTCGGGCGGGCGATGGTGCCTTCAGGTGCGTCCACCGGTGAACACGAGGCCGTTGAGCTTCGTGATGGTGGCACCCGATACCTGGGCAAAGGTGTGCAAAAGGCAGTAGCCAATGTGAACACCGTTATCGCTACTGAGATCGTTGGCTATGACTCCACCGATCAACGTGACATCGACTATCTGTTGATTGATCTCGATTCAACGCCAAACAAGGCGAAGCTTGGTGCGAATGCAATGTTGGGCACGAGTCTCGCTGTCGCTCGTGCAGCTGCGATTGACCAAGGGCTACCTCTCTACCGCAGCATCGGTGGACCCAATGCCCATGTACTACCGGTGCCAATGATGAACGTGATTAATGGTGGTGCTCACGCAGATAACACCATTGATCTGCAGGAGTTCATGATCATGCCAGTTGGTGCACCAAGTTTTTCTGAAGCTTTACGTTGGGGCATCGAGACCTATCACACGCTGAAGAAAATCCTTCATGAGCGCAGTCTTGCTACGGCGGTGGGTGATGAAGGTGGCTTTGCACCGAATCTCGCCAAAAATGAAGACGCGATCAAGATTTTGGTGGAAGCAATAGAACGCGGAGGGCACGAGCCTGGCAAGGACATCGCGATTGCGCTTGATCCTGCGATGAGCGAGCTATTCAAGGATGGAAAATACACACTCGCCGGCGAAGGAAAAGTTCTCACTTCTGCGGAGCTGGTTGATTGGTGGGCATCTCTCGTGGCCTCCTACCCCATCGTTTCGATTGAAGATGGCATGGCCGAGGATGACTGGGATGGGTGGTCGGCATTGACCACTGCAATCGG
>CAIYHK010000205.1 GCA_903925985.1 uncultured Actinomycetes bacterium | reverse complement strand
GACGCTCTCGCCCACGATAAAGGCGATGAATGGTCGAGTCTTCTCAGTGCTCAACTCTCAAGTCCCGTTCGCTGGAAACATTGCTTGTTAACCATGGGCGACATGGGTGTCACCGGCGTACTTGAACTTGGACCGGGTGGTGTTTTAACCGGAATGACCAAGCGAACACTTGAATCCGCAAAAACAATCTCAATTTCCACGCCAGATGAACTCGGCAAACTGATTGATTGGCTAGCCGCAGGCTCTGCAGCAACCATCGTCGCTCATGAGGGTGAACACCTTTTTGCTGTAGAGCGCCTTGTGGTGAGCCCTGCGGCGGGAGTTTTCACACCGGTAGATGATCTTGCCGACGGCGCAGAGATCCGCGTTGGAACAATCCTTGGTGACGTGAATGGAACCGAAGTTCGTTCGCCCTTCGCCGGAGTGCTGCAGTCGTTCATCGCCGTTGGTGGTGAACGCGTGACGCTGCGTCAGCCAATTGCTTGGTTGCGGGCCCACTGATGACGAAGATTCCTTCGGGCATTTGTGGTGGTGTCATAACGGGATACGGAACTGCCCTTCCGTCAACCATCCTCACAAACGATGATCTCGCCGCACGTATGGATACATCAGATGAGTGGATTCGTGAGCGCACAGGGATTTTGTCGCGCCACGTGGGCGGCACCACATCGGGCTTATCGATTGAATCGGGTCGCAAAGCCCTGGAAATGGCGGGGCTAGAGCCATCCGAGATTGATGCTCTGGTACTTGCCACCACAACACCCGATCGCACAGTTCCTGCGACATCGGCAACAGTTCAAAATGGTCTTGGTCTTAGATGTGGTGCATTCGATGTGAATGCTGCCTGCAGTGGCTTTGTCTACTCACTTGTGGTGGCCCACGGACTCTTGGCCATGGGTGCGCGCAAGATTCTGGTTATTGGAACCGATACTCTCGCAAGAATCACGGATTGGGAGGATCGCAATACAGCGATTCTGTTCGCAGATGGATCCGCGGCGGTGGTTCTAGAAGCCGCTGAAAATGGGGGTCAACTCCTCGCATGGAACTTAGATGCAGATGGATCTGCAGAAGAGTTTTTGTTCGCCGAAATCGGTGGCCACATCAAAATGGATGGCAAAGAGGTATTTCGGCGTGCAGTTCGCATCATGTGTGACTCCGCTGAAAAATCGATGGCTGATGCTGGCCTAACGGTTGACGACATCGCCATGGTGGTTCCCCACCAAGCCAATATTCGAATCATTCAAGCTGCTTGTGACCGACTCGGAATCCCCGAGGAAAGAACAGCGACAGTTCTTCACTACACCGGTAACACATCGTCGGCCTCCATACCTTTGGCTCTGGTGGATGCTCTTCGATCGGATCGAATCAAGAAGGGTGACAACATCTTGTTGGTGGGATTCGGAGCCGGCATGACTGCTGCCAGTGCAATCATCAAGTGGGGTGGCCAATGAGTCGAGTTGTATTGGTGACTGGTGGAAGCAAAGGAATCGGTCTGGCATGCGCACAGATGTTCCGGGACAACGGTGACAGTGTTGCCGTCACATACAACTCTTCCCCGCCACCTGAAGGTTTTCTCGCAGTCAAATGCGATGTGACTGTCAACGAGGATGTTGAAGCTGCCTTCAAAGAGGTCGAGGCAAAGCTTGGGCCAGTTGAAATTCTCGTGTCCAATGCTGGAATCACGAATGACACGCTTCTCTTGCGCATGAGCGAATCAGATTTCACCAGCGTGATTGACGCCAACCTGACTGGTGCTTTTCGAGTATCCAAACGCGCTGCGCAAGGAATGCTGAAAGCCCGCAAAGGGCGCATCATCCTCATGTCATCGGTGGTCGGTCTCCTTGGACAAACTGGGCAGGCTAACTACGCGGCTTCAAAGGCTGGCCTTGTGGGATTTGCCCGCTCTTTGGCTCGAGAACTCGGCTCACGGTCAATCACAGTAAATGTGGTGGCCCCGGGACCCGTAGCTACAGATATGACAGCCGTACTTGGAGAGGACGTTCTCACCAAGATGACCGAACAAGTTCCACTTGGACGCGTAGCAACGGCTGACGAGATCGCCGGAGTTGTGGTTTTTTTGGCATCGCCTGCGGCGGCCTACATCACTGGTGCAGTCATTCCAGTCGATGGTGGTCTCGGAATGGGACATTGATCGTGTGCGAAACTAATAACAACCCCTTTATAAGTAACAGGAGAAACTAATGAGTGATGATCTGCTTTCAAGGTTCACGCGATGTGCAGTTGAGACCCTCGGCGTCGAGGCGTCAAAAGTTGTCCGTGAAGCGCGCTTTGCTGAGGACCTCGATGCCGACAGCCTCGATGTCGTGCAATTGGTCATGGAACTCGAAGATGAGTTCGGTATTGAAATTCCTGAAGAAGAACTCAAAGACGTCAAGACGGTTGGCGAGGCACTGGATCTCGTGGCCGCCAAGATCTGACCCTGTAGGAAATCAGATATGCAAGGTGCTGGACATCGTGTTGCGATAGTCGGCTACGGAGTTCTCGGAGCCTGTGGCGTCGGGAAGGCTGCTTTTTGGGCGGGCCTAAATGGCCCTGGTCTCCAGGGTGGAATCGACGCCAAAATTCCCGACTGGGACCCCCTGCCATGGTTCGATAGTCCCAAAGATGCGCGACGTGCCGATCGTGTTGAACAGTTCGCTCTAGCAGCCGCCGCAGAAGCGTTCGAACAAGCAGGATCGTTAGGTGTCGACCCAGCCCGCTTTGGAACGATTTTCGCAACGGGCATTGGTGGACTCGGCACTCTCGAAGAACAAGTTGAGACGCGACTAAACAAAGGTGAGCGACGCGTGTCGCCTTTCCTGGTGCCAATGATGATGGCTAACGCTTCGGGTGCAGCCATATCGATGCGTTACGGACTCCAAGGCCCAAACGAGACGATCTGCACGGCATGTGCTGCATCCACCCACGCACTCGGATACGCAGCCCGATTGATTTCCTGGGGGCGCTGTGACGCAGTTGTTACGGGTGGAAGTGAAGCCGCCGGCACGCCCACCGCTTTGGCTGGTTTTCAAAATATGACCGCACTTTCAACAAGTGGAAGATCGATGCCTTTTGATTCCGCGCGTGATGGCTTTGTGATGGGTGAAGGTGCTGGAGTGTTCATCCTCGAGCGCTGGGACCATGCGGTGGCACGCGGAGCAAACATCATCGGCGAGATCCTCGGATCGGCGAGTAATGCCGATGCACATCACATCACCGCGCCTGCGCCTGGTGGAGTGGGCGCAATTGCATGCATGAAGATGGCACTTGAAGATTCGGGGCTTTCGCCTTCTGACATCAAACAAGTGAACGCCCATGGAACCTCCACCCCACTCAACGACGCTGCTGAAGCTGCGGCAGTCACCGAGGTATTCGGAGCAAATGCTGTTCCAATCACATCCACCAAGGGAGTCACTGGCCATGCACTTGGTGCGGCCGGCGCATTGGAGGCAGCCGCTGTACTGCTGTCATTTGAAAAGCGTTTGATTCCGCCAACTGCAAATACCGTGGCAGCAGATCCATCCATGTCGATTGATCTGGTAGTTGGCTCAGCGCGTGAATGGACCCCCGGCCCGACCATCTCAAACAACTTTGGTTTCGGCGGCCACAACGGTTCAGTTGTGATCGCGCCAGCCAGCTAACTGCTCAAGCATCCACCAGAACAAAAAACAACTCACAGCTACAGGCAAGTTCGCCATTCACTTTTGCAGTCCCTTTACCTTTGCCTGCTCGTGCGGACATTTTCTCCATCGCAACGGTGATTTCAAGGGTGTCTCCGGGGACAACTTGACGACGAAACTTTGCCGAGTCAAGACCTCCAAAAAGTGGAAGCTTGCACGCGTAGCGCGCATCAGTAAGAACTGCCACCGCACCAACCTGTGCGATTGCTTCACACATAAGCACCCCAGGCAGCGTGGGCCGACCAGGGAAATGTCCTGCGAAAAACCACTCTTCACCAGACAATTTCCAAATACCCGAGGCCGAAACCCCGGGAGTCAGTTCGGTCATCTCGTCAACGAATAGAAACGGCGGACGATGAGGAATGATGTCAGCCGGCGAGGGCAGATTGCTCATTTGCCGAGAGCCTCAAGAAGCTTCGTGGGTGTGTCCTTCGGCGAAATCTTGTACCACGCATGAAGTATCACGCCTTCGGCATCAATGAGGAACGCGGAGCGCTCCACGCCCATGTATTCACGCCCGTACATGCTCTTCTTTTTCCAGACTTTGTATGCCTTGCACATCTTTTGATCAACATCGGCAAGCAAGGGAAATCCAAGCTCGTACTTCTCGTCAAACTTGAGTTGCTTGGCAACCGTGTCTGGACTGACACCAACGATGGCGGTCTTTCCGATCTGATCTTTGATATCACGCAGGTTGCATGACTGCTGCGTGCAACCAGGCGTATCCGCTTTGGGGTAGAAGTAAATCAAGACCTTGCGGTTCTTAAATGACTCAAGAGTGCGTACTTTTCCGTGTTGGTCCTCGAGAGAGAAATCCGGAGCCTTTTCACCTGTCTTCAACATGGTGATGACGCTACCCGATTATTGCGATCAGCTTTGGGGAACAAACGCTGCATCAAGAGCGCGTCTGACTTCATCTACGTATTCACCGACAGCATCTGCCCCGCCTTCAATGAGGCGTCGCACAACTGATGCTCCCTGAATGACGCCATCGGCTACTCGGCATGCCTCGACGGCTTGTTCGGCGTTGGACACCCCTACACCAATCAACACCGGTTTGTCTGTAATCGGCTTCAAACGCGCAGCCATTGCTGTGGCCGTGGCTGCCAGTGCGGAGCGCTCCCCGGTTACTCCAAGCAACCCGACGGCGTAGACAAATCCACGCGCCCGTTCAATAATCATCGGCAACCGCGAATCCGGCGCGGTCGGCGCAGCAAGCATCACGGTTTCGAGTCCAGCCTCATCGGCGGCCTTTGCCCATGGCCCACATTCTTCCAGTGGAAGATCGGGAATGATCGCAGCACATACCCCAGCAGCAATGAGTTGCTTGGCAAAACGTTCATGCCCTGCATGGAACACAGTGTTGTAGTAGCACATCACTACGAGCGGGATTCCAACGTCGAGATTTCGCACGCCATCCAGAATTGAAACGGGAGTGGCACCGAGCTCCAGTGCGCGTTGTGATGCTTCTTGAATAACCGGCCCATCCATCACAGGATCTGAAAACGGAAGACCAATCTCTATCGCATCTGCACCGGAGGCCGCCGCAGCTCGAACTGCGTCAATCCAGCCTGGAAAACCACCGGTGATATAGGGGACCAGAATCTTGCGACCACGATCACGCTTGGAGCGCAATTCGCTCTCAAGTGTCACTTGAGAATCTCCATCATCTGGCCAACATCTTTGTCACCGCGGCCCGACAAGTTCATGAGTACCGTCTGACCCTGCATAGATCCCGACTCCCTGATGATCCACGCCAACGCGTGGGCGCACTCAAGTGCGGGAATAATGCCCTCTGTACGTGCGAGCTCTTGGAATGCAGAGATCACTTCATCATCGGTCACATTCGGATATTCGACACGCCCGATTGATGCCAGATATGAATGCTCGGGCCCAATCCCTGGGTAGTCAAGCCCCGCAGAGATTGAGTGAGCTTCTTGAACCTGACCGTATTCGTCCTGCATCAAGTAGCTCTTCATGCCGTGCACCACACCCGGCACTCCGCGCTTTACTGCTGCACCACCAGCGGGTTCGACACCAACGAGTCGGGACTTCAAGTCCACGAAGCCAGAAAATATTCCAATCGCGTTTGATCCGCCACCGACACAAGCCACCACAACATCCGGTGCATCACCAACTAGCGCTTGGAATTGCTCACACGCTTCATCGCCGATAACCCGATGGAATTGGCGAACCATCCACGGGTAAGGATGCGGACCCATCACCGAGCCGAGGCAATAGTGCGTGGTCTCGACTGTTGCCACCCAGTCACGCATCGCTTCGTTCACTGCGTCTTTGAGTGTGCGACTTCCAGAATGCACCGCCTCGACCTCAGCCCCAAGCAGATGCATGCGAAACACGTTCAACGCTTGACGCTCTACGTCTACTGCACCCATGTAAACCTTGCACTCCAGGCCGAACAATGCCGCAGCGGTCGCAGTGGCAACTCCGTGTTGCCCCGCACCGGT
>CAIYHK010000204.1 GCA_903925985.1 uncultured Actinomycetes bacterium | reverse complement strand
GATCGATACCCCAGATGGCGTCTTGTTTGTCAATCAAAACGTGGCCACTCTTGCGATCGGTGTTGTTCGCAACAAAGTCAAAAACTGCGATCTCACGAAAGCGATCATGGAGTTCAGGGCGTTTTTCAAACAGGGTGAAGTAGTGCTCTTCGTGAATGGCATCGACATAAAGCTGGAAGGAACCTTCCCCAAATGGTCCGTTGCGAATGATGGTCGGGGGAATGAATGGAATACCCATCGCCAAAGCCAACTCGTAAGCTGCTGCCTCACGCTTGTGTAGGCCGGGTGGGAAATCCCATAGGGGTCGCTCACCATCTTTTGGCTTGTATATCGCTCGGATTGATTCGTCGCCAGAGATGAGCTGCACGCGGTAGGTCATATTGCTTGAATATGGCATGCGCCCTTCAACGTGCACATCAGCATTCGTAAGCAGGCTCAACACATCCAAAGTAATTTCAATTCATTCGTGGGCACATGTGGCCGTTGGGGTCAATCGGACGCCCACAGAATAAACAACTCGGGCGACCCGCAGCCACGGCTGCTTCTGCCACCTCGATAAATGCAACGGCTTGCCCCACCGTGATAGCAACACGAACTTTTCCGGCATCGAAGTCAGGTAACTCCTCACCCTCTTCATCTACTGGAACGATTTCATCGAACTGCACGATTACCCGACCAAGATCGCGGTCATATCCGAGACTGATGCCACCAAGGTCAAAAGCAACGTCAGACACATCAGCCAATTCCATTGCCACACCGAGTGGGCGATCAATCGGTGGTGGCTGCTGCGTGATGAGCTGGCGTAAAAAATCAGCGAGTGCTGCGGTGTGCTGCTTTTCGCACTTCAACGTGACACGTTCACCCATTCGCCGAACTTGGATGAAGAAGGTTCTTTGGCCAGGTACACCCATTGCACCAGCAGTGAATGCATCAACGTCATCAAAGTCGAAATAGACACCCATCAGATTTCAACTCGGAACTAATTCACCGAGTGACCCACCCGTGGAGTTGACGGTAAGCACAATCGGACCAGAGGCGGTATACGCAACCGCGCTGACTGAACACGGCGACACTACGAGCCGTTGGAAAAGATCGATGTGTGTGCCAGTGGCGTGCGCGAGAGCCGCCTTGATTGGATCTGCATGGGAAACGCAGACCACAGTCTGTCCGGGGTGGTTCTTGCATATTGCGTCAACTGCATTCACAATTCGATTTTGCATTTCAGTGAAGCTCTCGCCTTTTGGAAATCGAAAAGTGCTCGGTGAACGCTGCACGGTTTCCCATTCGGGCAACTTGCGCAATTTGTCGAGTTGCTTACCTGTCCATGTGCCGAAGTCGCACTCCAGCAGTCCGGAGTTGGCCTTTACTTTTAGATTCAGTGCCTTCGCAATCGGAGCCGCTGTCTCTCGTGTGCGCTCTAGGGGACTTGCGTAGATCGCCGCAATTTTTTTCACTGCGCTGATGCGCTCTGCTGCGACTTTTGCCTGTGCGATACCGTCAGTTGATAAGTGCAGTCCAGGAGCGCGACCTGGAAGAGTTTTGCCAGTGGTTGGGGTCTGCCCGTGACGTACGAATAACACGAGAGTTGGCTTGGATTTCATACTCCCCTAAAACTATCGGCGTATCCACGTAATCTGTCAGCGTGAGAACACTTAAACAAGTGGAAACCGATGTGGCTGAGTGCAGGGATTGCCCACGGTTGGTGGAGTGGCGTGAGGCCATTGCTCGCGACAAGCGTGCATCGTTTAGGAACGACGAATACTGGGGTCGCGGCGTTCCAGGTTTCGGTGACCCCTCCGCTCGTATTCTCGTGCTTGGTCTGGCGCCGGCAGCGCATGGAGCCAATCGCACGGGGCGAATGTTTACAGGTGATCGCAGTGGCGACTGGCTATACCGAGCGATGCATAAAGCGGGATTAGCGAATCAGGCAGAGTCGACAAGCAAGTCTGATGGGCTCGTGCTTAATTCGGCGTGGGTTACTTCGGTCGTTAAATGTGCGCCACCCGACAACAAACCGACAATTGATGAGCGTAAGAACTGTCAACGACATCTCGAGGTTGAATTGCAACTGTTGACCGAAGTTTCGGTCGTTGTCTGCCTTGGTGCATTTGCGTATGAGAATGCTTGTCGTGAGTTTGCGGTTGCAAAGAAACCAAAATTTGGCCATGGCGTTGAAGCCTCAGGTAGTACACCTTCAGGGCGCAAAATATCTTTGATCTGCAGTTTTCATCCAAGCCAGCAAAACACATTCACGGGGAAACTAACTGAGCCAATGATTGACGCCGTGTTCAACCGCGCGGTCAAACTATCCCGCTAAAGCAACAATTTCTCCAGTGGCGTAGATCACCGCAGTACATGCAAGGAAGATCCCAAAAATTCTTCGGAGGTGTTCGTCACGAAGTGATAGCGCAATCCGCGCTCCAATTGGCGCCCCTGGGATAACCCCGAGAGTCAACAGAAGTGCATAACGCCAATCAACGCCACCTTGAATTGTGTGAGTGATCGTACCGGGCACCGCAAAGAAGCCGACACAAACAAGCGATGTTGCGATAGCGGTTTTCATCGGCACTTTCAACACATCACGAAACATCGGGACCATCACAATTCCGCCACCAACCCCCAGCAATCCAGAGAGCCCGCCAGCCATCGCGCCGATTACCGCAGACTTCGAACGTTGGTTGATCACTTCGGCACCTGCGTCGATAGATGAGTCGATTTCGGTTCCGGATTTTTCACCGCGAATCAGATTCCACGATGACCAGAACAGCATCATGGCGGTGAGAATCATTAGTGGATGGCCATCTCCTGGGAGTACGTCCGCGAGGCGCGCTCCGATCACAGCGGCAACAATGCCAGCCGGGACGGTGTAGAGCACGGTTCGCCACCGCACCAATTGGGATGTTCGGTACTTAAGCGAACCCATGATTGCACCAGGAAGAATTGACGGCAACGTGGTCCCTACCGCAATTGCTGCTGAACATCCGAGTGCGCGTATGGCAGGCGTCGAGATCACTGCTCCGCCGACACCAAAACTTCCGGACATGACACCGGTTGCCACGCCAGCCAGTGCGGTCAATGCGTCTCGAAGCAGTCCAGAGTCCATGTTGATGCCTAGGGGTGTTGGATTTTCAGGTAGCTGCCGGGGCCGGTGCTGGGGGAGCCTTCGGCTTCGGCGGCGGCACTCCAACTGCAGGTGCGCGATTGGCAAACTCGGGCCAGCGACGACGCGATGTAATTGAAAGCAGTCGAAGAAGCTTCATCGCCTTCTCATCAGTCTCGGCTGGCCTCGCGATGATTGCACCGGACTGGATCATCCGATCCATAACTTCGCGACCAAGATCGGTACGTACGACACAGAGTGTCCAGTCGTTGTCTTCACCAATTCCACCCGTTGAGATGTCAGCGTGTTCGGCGGCGAAATCAGGACACGTCTTGCAACCCTCACGCGTCCACTTGTGGCATTCCTTCAGGTCAATTTCGTGGAATGACCCGTCCTTCATCCAAATCTGGAATGCACCCTTGATGTTCATCTTGGCCATCTCTTCTTTCTTGAGGCCGTACTTGGCCCAGAAGAGTTCTTCAAAAATTGCATCGTCAAAGGTCTTTGAGCAGAGCAAACCAATGTTGAACAAGAACGGCTTTGAGACTTTGCCGATCTTGCGCGCCCACATCACCGGCGGTACCGAGGTCTGGCATCCCATGCCAACAAATGCGAGACGCTTCAGACCTTCTTCTTCGGCCTGTTTGAAAGCGAGTGTATTTGCGGAATAGGTATATCGACTTCCAGCTGAAGCGAGGATCTCTTCTTTGTTATGTGCAATCCCCGGCACAGCTTTCCAATTCGATCCATCGCCGTCGAGGAAACTTGCCAGAGCGCCATCTATGTAGTCGTGTTCGAATAGCCAGATGAGCATTGCGCTCACGAAGCCACCATCTTGCCCAATTTTGTGAACGGTGTCGTCGCTGGCGCGGCAAAGGAGCAACTGCTGGTACTGGCCGTACATCTGCTCTGGCTCGCGAATCTTGCCAAACAGATGTGTGTCTGCTTGTGGCTCCCATTCACGGAAGCGCGGACATGCCCGCGTGCATGATGTGCAACCTTTCTCACCATGCCCACAGTTTGCAAGACCAAGATCTTCTTCTAGGTGGAAGGGCTTGTATTCGCCCTCTTCATGCTTGTAGCCGATGACATCATGGGGGCACGCCACCACACATCCTGCACAACCAGTACAGAGCCCTGAGTTAATTACTTCTTCGTAGAGCTCTTTCCACTGCGCGGTCCAGCGCTCAGCTTTAGCTGGCGTTTCGGTGTTGCTCATATTGCGTCGGTGCCCTCTTCACCCGTGCGGATGCGCACGATGCGCTCCACTGAAGTGATCCAAATCTTTCCATCACCGATTTTGCCAGTAGCGGCGGCTTCACGGATTGCATTCAAAGTGGATTCGACAACTGAATCATCCACTACCAATTCAAGGCGCACTTTTGGAATGAAATCAATTGAATACTCGGCACCACGGTAGGTCTCTGTGTGGCCCCCTTGGCGACCAAAACCACGAACTTCAGAAACGGTCATCCCGGTGACGCCAGCATTACGTAGTGCATCTTTGACATCGTCGAGCTTGAATGGCTTTACAACTGCGGTAATCAACTTCATCGCCGGGCCTCCTCGGTCTGCGCACTTCATAAGTG
>CAIYHK010000203.1 GCA_903925985.1 uncultured Actinomycetes bacterium | reverse complement strand
GTTACGTGTCAGATCCAATTCGAATACCACATCGGGGTGCAGGCCCATTGCGACGAACGCGTCGACTCCCAAGGGAGTTGACGTTGGGAGTATCACGATTCCGTCGGCATCATCTTCGATTCCGAGTTCAACTCCGGAACAGAGCATTCCTTCGGAGTCAATTCCGAGAATGCCGCGGCGAGAGATCTCCATCCCATTGGGCATTTTTGTTCCAAGTGTGGCCAGTGCGACAGTGTCACCAACATTGAAGTTCTTAGCCCCGCACCAGACATGTTTTGGATCCCCATCGCCGGTCGTGACCCAGGTACGAGTCACCTTGTCCGCATCAGGATGTTTTTCGATCCGTTCAATCCGCGCGGTTACGACTCCTGCCACAGGAGTGTTGATGTGTTCCACCCCGTCGACAGCTAGCCCAAGTGAATTGAGCGCAACTTCAATGGCATCTACGGAGTCTGGAAGTTCCGCGAGTTCGCGTAACCATGAGAGCAGTACTTTCATCGCGTCACGACCTCAGAACTGGCGCAGGAAGCGCAGGTCGTTGGTGTACATCTCGCGTATGTCGTCGATTCCATGACGTTCCTTGGCCATTCGATCAATGCCAAAACCGAAGGCGAATCCAGTCCACTCTTCGGGGTCAAGCCCGCCGGCACGAAGCACATTTGGATGGACCATTCCGCAGCCACCGAGTTCAATCCAGGTTCCATCAGGGCGACGAATGTCGAATTCGGCGCTGGGCTCTGTGAATGGAAAATAAGAAGGTCGCAGGCGACTCGTGAAGTCACCACCAAAAAATGCCTTAGTGAATGACTCAATCGTCCCCGCGAGATCGGCGAACGTAATTCCACGATCAATTACCAGACATTCAATTTGATGGAACACCGGCATGTGCGTGGCGTCGGGCGTATCCCGACGAAATACGCGACCCGGCATGATCGCATAAATCGGTGGCTTCCAGCTTTCCATAACTCGGATCTGCACAGGCGATGTGTGAGTGCGCAACAGTACGGACCCAGGCTCGCCTGACTCCACGAACATCGTGTCCCACATGCTCCGAGCCGGATGCGACTTGGGCATATTCAAAGCCTCAAAGTTGTAGAAGTCGGTTTCAACTTCCGGGCCTTCAGCAATCTGAAATCCAAGGCCGGTAAAGACATCTTCCAAGCGTCGAGTTGCCTGGGTTACTAAATGTGAGTGCCCACGGCGCGCAACAGATAAGTGTTCGGTTAGGTCGAGACGCTCTGTTGCAACCTGTTGAGCGAATGCGACGTCTTCGAGAAGTTCGCGCCGCGCATTAAACGCCGCTTCAAGCTGCTCGGTGACGGTATTCAACATCGCCCCAGCTTCTTTTTTGGCATCAACAGAATTAAGGCGCCCGAGTTCACTCTTCATTGAACCGACAGAGCCCTTTTTGCCTAAAACCTCGTTTTGTAGGGAGCGCAGATCATCAATGGTTGTGACTGCTCCAAGGCGACTGATGGCATCGTCAGCGGCGGTCTTTAGCCTCGTTTCAAGCGCTTTCATTTCATCTGTGGCCATTCGACTACCGCCTCCTATTGGCAGTAACGACGCTAATCGCACTCATCATTCGCTCTCAGCCAATTTTCGGCCAGCGATCTCAAAAGCGAGCAGGGTCCCTGCCATTGCGACATTCAGACTCTCGGCACGACCCAAATGTGGAATGAAGACCCATTGGTCAAAGGCGACCTGTGTGTCCAAACCATGGGCTTCATTGCCAAGAACTAGCGCCACTGGACCAGTCATATCGGCGTCTTTGTAATTTTTGGCGCCCTTCTTTTCATGCGAGCTAGTACCAACCAGTTTCCAACCGCAGCTCTTGACTGCATCGAGATCCGATACCTCAACAATTGGCACGTTGAATACCGCGCCCGCACTTGATCGCACCGTCTTTGGACTTGACCAATCAACACTGCCCTTGGTGATGAAAACTGCACCAGCCCCTGCCGCTTCGGCAGATCGAATCAAAGTGCCCGCATTGCCTGGATCAGCGATTCGGTCAAGAACAAGAACCCAGCCAGAAACCGCAACTTGCTTGAGATCCATAACCCGTCGCTCCACCAAGCCAAGTACTGGTTGTGGAGTTGTTGTGTCAGAAATCTTCTCGAGAACGTCTGGGGCCAAGAACCATAAGTCCTCACCAATTGACGGCAAAGCTTCGCCCTCGGGAGCGAGTACTTGCGCAACGACTCGCCAACCTGCCGAGGCGGCTTCGCGTAGCAACATCGCACCTTCGACGACAAGCAAACCCTCATCTAAACGAGCACTGCGGCGCCCCAAGAGGCGCCGCAGTTGCTGAACATTCGGGTGACGAAGTCCGAGTTGACCGGTCAGGCGAGCGCTGCCTTTGCGGCTTCAACCAGCTTTGTAAACGCTGCCGGATCCGTAGTTGCCACTTCGGAGAGAATCTTGCGATCGACTTCGATTCCTGCGGCGTTCAAACCGGCAATAAAGCGGCTGTATGACATGTCGTTGGCGCGACAACCAGCATTGATGCGCTGAATCCAAAGACGACGAAATTCGCCTTTGCGCGCACGGCGATCGCGAAACGCATACTGGCCAGAACGCATTACCTGCTCGTTAGCAGCACGTACCGAACGGCTCTTATTGCCGTAGTAGCCCTTTGCGCGCTCAAGTGTCTGCTTGCGGTGCTTCTTTGAACCTACGGCTCTCTTTACTCGTGCCATGGTTTATCTCCTTTTCAAATCAACAGTCGGTTTTGGGTTCAGGGATCAGCGCTCGGCGAGGAGTCGCTTGATCTTCTTTGCATCACCTGGATGCACGTCAACGATTCCGTCAAGACGACGGGTGCGCTCGCTTGACTTCTTCTCAAACAGGTGCTGGCGGTTCGCCTGTTGACGCTTCAATTTTCCTGTGCCCGTCTTGCGAAAACGCTTGGCGGCGGTCTTGCTTGTCTTCATCTTTGGCATCGTTGCCTCCTTTTCGAATCTTTAATTCAGTCAGTCGTCTCGGCGGCCACTTCGGCATCCGTGGATTCCTGTGCTGGAGTTGCACTGGCTGGCTTTTCCTTCTTGGTGGATTTCTTATCCGGGGCCAAGACCATGGTCATGTTGCGTCCTTCGAGTCGAGCCTGGGTCTCCACCTTGGCGGCTGATCCAAGCTGTTCCAGAACTGCATCCAAGATCTTGGATCCAAGCTCTGGGTGAGCCACTTCGCGTCCGCGGAATTGCAATGTGACCTTCACTTTGTGACCGTCATCTAGGAACTCCGCCATGTGGCGAACCTTGGTGTCGAAGTCACCCTTCCCGATCTTGGGACGGAACTTCACTTCCTTGATGACAATCTGCGTGGTCTTCTTACGCGATTCCTTGGCCTTTTGTGACTCCTCGTAACGGAATTTGCCGTAGTCCATAATTCGACACACCGGCGGAGTCGCCAACGGAGCCACTTCAACCAGATCAAGATCTGCCTCGCGAGCGAGGATGAGGGCATCGTTCAGCGACCTGATTCCCAATTGGGAACCGTCAGGGCCAATCACGCGAACTTCGCGTGCCCTGATCCGATCGTTGTACCGCGGTTCGTTCTGCGGCGGTGCTATGGCCGTTCACTCCTGTGCAATGGGTTTCACCCTCCTTGTGACTGACTGATGACGTTCATACAAAGTCGTCACAAGGGCGACCCACAAGGGCCAACCTCATTCGGACCCGGTTCACGCTGAAGAAGTTCAGGTGACCAGGTGGGGTTCTGGCCGGAACCGGATCCCACTTCGTACAAATTTCGCCCTTTAGGTTAGCCGAAGGCACCCAAAACTGACCCAATCCGAATCAAACGACTCGTAAATCTGCAGCTTCTAGATGCCCAAAGCGCGTTACGGGAAGGAATGAGACCCGAGATCCGACGGCGATGTCACGTGTTCCATCAGCGATCTCGACACAGTGAAACAGGCGTGTTTCCCCGTCAACGGTAGAGAGATGGCCCAAACCGACCACAAAGTCGAAATCAGTAACGGTGCCTGTGCGTCGAGTGTCACTCATCTCAGTGGACGATTTTGGAAATCGGCAACTCGAGAATGTCGCTCGCTCCCGCATCCACCAATGCGGGGATTATCACGTTGATGGTTCGCTTCTCAACAACGGACTCAATTGCGTAGTCACCACTTGCGAGTCTTGACACCGTGGGCGATTTGGCAGCCGGAAGCACCTTGAGAACCGATTCGTAGTTCGCTTCACTCACATTAAGTTTCACCAAGACTTTGGTTCGTGCTTCAAGAGTTCCATTGAGCAGGGTCATCAACTGATCCATCGCGTGTCTCTTGGCTGGATCCGCGTATGAACTTGGGTTGGCAATCAACTCGGTATAGGACACAAGGATCGTGTCTATTACTCGCAATCCCGCAGCACGCAATGCACGACCAGTTTCGGTGATATCAACCACGCAGTCGGCAATGTCAGGAATCTTGGCTTCACTC
>CAIYHK010000202.1 GCA_903925985.1 uncultured Actinomycetes bacterium | reverse complement strand
GCCACACCACCTGAGGACTCAATGATTTCTTGGGTTTGGGCTGCGCGTGCGGGGTCGATCTCAGCGATTACGACTTTGGCGCCGTGAGCGGCAAGGGCGACAGATATACCGCGTCCGATGCCTGCCCCTCCACCAGTTACAAGTGCGACCTGCCCGTCCAACGATGTTTCCTTAGAAATGTCGTCCACTTTTCCCCCTTCAAATCCCACCGTGATACTAGGGACGTGAGCCTATGCAAGTAACTAGGCGGTAGTTGCCCGGTTCTGTTTTCAGAGCCTTGCCAAATGTGACTACATTGTTAGGACTACCTGCTCCTAGGAGTTACCGGTAGATGAGACATATCAACCTTTGGACGTTTGGGGGAAACAAATGGTTGCAAAGAAATTCAAACTGCTATCCGCTTTTGCAGCGGTAGCCCTGATCGTGGGGGCCTGTGGCAACTCAGGTGACGACGAGGGCACAACCGAAACAACGGCTGGCGGCGAAACCACAACCACCGCTGGTGGTTCAGGTGGAGACCGCGACACATTCGTTTCTCTCACTGGAGTTCCCGGTGTAAGTGACACGGAAATCGTTGCCAAGGCAATTGGTGTGCTCTCAAGCAACCCACTTGGCACAAACATTCTCAATGCATACGCAGACGGAGTGAAGGCTTACTTCGAATGGCGTAACGATGAAGGTGGTATCTACGGCCGCAAGCTCGTCCTTGACGAAGTGATCGACGATGCGCTTGCAAAGAACAAGGACAAGGCCACAGAAGTATGTGCAGGTGGAAAGACCTTCGCAACCTTCGTTGCCCCGCTGTTGTTCTCTGGTGCCACCACATTGCAGGAATGCGGAATGCCAACCTTTAGCTGGGGCATCCACCGCGAGCCGGCAGACAACGACTACATCTTCCCGTCCGTTGCTGTTACGTGCCAAGACTGCACCAGCCCAATTAACCCATGGATTGCCTCCAAGCTTGGTGTCACCAAGGTGGCATCAATTGGTTATGGCGTGAGTGAAAACTCCAAGGTGTGCGCACAGCTCGGCAAGAAGTCGTTCGAGCAGTACACGCCAGATATCGAAGTTGCTTACTTCGACGACACGCTGGCCTTCGGTCTGCCAACTGGTATCGCGCCACAGGTTTCCAAGATGAAGGAAGCCGGTGTTGAGTTGATCACCACCTGCATCGACTTGAACGGCATGAAGAAGCTCGGCGAAGAACTGCAGAAGCAGGGCATGGATGATGTGATCATGGTCCATCCGAACACCTACAACCAGGACTTCATTAAGGCAAACGCTGCAATCTTTGAAGGCGACCTTGTTGGTGTTTCATTCGTGCCATTCGAAGCCAAGATTGAATCTGAGACCCAGGCAAAGTTCCTCGAGTACACCGAGAAGCTTGGCCTCAAGTCTGAAGAGCTCACCATGGTGGGCTGGATCAATGCCGACACCTTCTTCACCGGTCTGCTCGCAGCTGGTCCGGAATTCAGCCAAGTTGGCGTCAAGGATGCGCTTCGCGCAATCACTGAGTACAGCGCAGGTGGTCTGATCGTTCCGATCAACTTGAGCACCCAGTGGAAGCTGCCCACATCTGCTGATCCGACAACACACGGTTACAAGCAAACCTGCACCAATACGGTTCAGATTGTTGGTGGAGTATTCGAGCAGTGGTCAGGTGAGGCAGGCAAGCCATTCAATTGCTGGCCAAACCCGACTGACGCACTTGAAGATCCAGTAGCCACGTCGTTCTCTGACGCCGGCTGACCGGCGTCAAGTTAGAACAGCAAGGTAAGTAAGTGCTTGCAATTGGAGCAGTAGACGAGTTCGTACAGGCAGTCATTCAAGGACTGCCTGTCGGCTCGGTCTACGCACTCATCGCCATTGGGTTCACCCTGACGTACAAGACGTCAGGAATTCTGAACCTTGCCTTTGGTGCGCAGGCTTATGTTTCAGCTGCCACTTACTTTGAACTCCATGTCCGCAGGGAGTGGCCGATCTGGGTGTCCTTACTCATCTCGGTTGGAATCCTCGCACCGTTGATCGGTGTGTTGCTCAACCAGTTTGTGTTCAAGAACCTCAGAACGGCCTCTCCTGTGGCAAGGCTCGTAGTGACCGCAGGTTTGATGGTCGCACTGCCTGAAATCTTCAAGATCGTGACAGATTTCGAGCGCGAGTCAGTTTTCGGAGCGGTGGGAATCGTTCCAGATGGAAAAATCTTCTATCGAATTTTTGATCGTTATCCGATCACACGCGATGAGATTGTTCAGTTCACTGTGGCAATCCTCGGCGCACTCATTTTGTTTGCCCTGTTCCGATTCACGCGACTCGGTCTGCACATGCGCGGAGTGGTTGAAAGCCCCCGAATGACCGAGTTGCGGGGAATTGATGCCGAAAAGGTTTCATCATTCGCTTGGGGTCTCTCAAGCCTGTATGCAGGCTTGGCCGGTGTGTTGCTCTGTTCAACGAGCATCACCACCATTGAGCCTGGCAGCTTCTTCCAATTGGTGATTGTGGCAATTGCTGCTGCAGCGCTAGGAAAACTCGTGAGCTTGCCACTCGCACTTGCCGGAGGTTTTTTCCTCGGCATTATGAACACAATTCTTCCGACTTACATCACGCCAACCAGCATCATTGGCCAGAACCTCGGGCCGTCGTTGCCCTTCGTGATGTTGTTTGCGATTCTCGTTTTCATGCCAGGCATCAAGGCTTCCAAAGAAAGTCGTGATCCGATGGCAGCAGTGGATCCACCCACAGACACCATCTCGATCGCACAAGTGTCTCCGTGGGCGAGTCGCATTGCCTTGATTCCGAGCCTGTTGATGGGTGTTGGAATCTTTATCTGGGTTCTTACATCGGCTGACCAGTTTTGGATGTTGCTCTTTACCGAAGCAGTGATCTACTCAATCATTTTCTTGGCGATCACAGTGTTCACTGGAATGGGTGGCCAGATCTCGCTCGCCCTGACCTCGTTCGGCGCTATTGGTGCGTTCACGGTGTTCCAGCTGACGAAGAACTTTGAGATGTCGTCGTTGCTTGCGGCCCTCATTGGTGCCGCTTTGGGTGCGGCAGTTGGTGCACTACTGGCGCTACCGGTCTTGCGCCTTGGTCATATCTGGCTGGCACTTGCCACACTGGCATTCGCATTCTTCTTTGATGCCGTGATGGTTAAGTTCCCGTGGGTTGGCCCCACATCAATGCAGACCGCTGAAATTCCTCGACCCACTTTGGGTGGGTTGGACTTTGGTAACGACAAGTCCTTCTTCTTGTTATGTGTTGTTCTCTTGATTATCTGCTCGCTGTTTGTGTCGGCGTTGAAGCGTGGAACCACGGGCTACATGTTGCAGGCGCTGCGCGGCAGTGAAGTTGCATCACAATCAGTGGGCATCAACCCAACTCGCTGGCGCATTGTTGCATTCGCAGCATCTTCTGGTTTGGCGGCATTCGGTGGTGCTTTACTGGTGATCGGTCAGGAGTCTGTTAACTACGGATCGAACTTTGCTCCGCTAACTGGACTGTTCTGGCTGGTCTTGGTTATCACGCTTGCGAGCCGCCGAGTTTCAGGTGCAATTCAGGGTGGCGTGGTATTCCGCGTTTTCCCAGATCTCATTCTCATTCGCTTGCTGCACCTCGCGCCTCAATGGCAGTTCGCATTGTTTGGACTCGGTGCCATTAACTTCTCAAAGCATCCAGAAGGTTTGCTTGAGTACTCCGAACAGAAGTCGGTTCGTAGATTTGATCGCTTAATCAGTCGATTTAATGCACGCAAGCAAGCCTCAAAGACTGAGGTGCCGTCATGAGCTTGTTGCATGCAGCCGAGATCGGCAAGACCTTTGGCAGCCTTCGAGCACTTGATGAAATGTTCATCGACATCGAAGCGGGTGAGCGGGTTGGACTGATCGGCCCCAATGGTGCCGGTAAGACGACTTTCTTTAACTGCCTGCTCGGTGTTCTTAATCCGGATAGTGGCGTAATTGTCTTTGACGGCAAAGAGGTAAATAATCTTCCCGTCTACAAGCGTGCTCGACTCGGCTTCGGTCGCACCTTTCAGCGAATTGAACTGTTCTCCGGGCTTACGGTTCGTGAGCACTTGGTAGTAGCCGAGCGCTCGCGCAATGGTCGCGGAAGTTTCTTACGCGACCTGATCTGGCAGGGAAGCCCTTCTAAAGCGGAACTCGCTGCCTGCGACGAGGTTGTTGAGTTGCTCGGGCTCGGTGACATCCGCCATGAACTGATCGACTCTCTCAGTTTGGGTAAGGGACGACTAGTTGAGATTGCTCGTGCGTTGATGGTGCAACCAAAGCTTCTTTTGCTAGATGAACCATCGTCAGGTTTGGACGTGCAGGAAACCGAGGCATTTGCCGAAGCGCTGCTGCGCATTCAGCAAGAGCGTAAATTTGCGATTCTCTTGGTCGAGCATGACGTGGATCTTGTCAGTTCATTTACGCAACGGGCTTACCTAATGGACCTCGGCCGACACATCATCAATGGTGCAACTTCGGAAGTGATGAAGAGCGAGGAACTACGCCGCGCTTATCTTGGAGATGGTGAAGGAGCGCAGCAATGAGCGCTGAATCCACACTGGCATTTGAGAACGTGAGTGCCTCGTACGGCCCATTCAAAGCCCTCTTTGATGTGTCATTCAAAGTCGGTGAGGGCGAGGCGGTGGCGCTACTTGGCTCCAACGGCTCGGGCAAGACCTCAGTAGCGCGCATTGCTAGTGGACTCATCGCTCCAACTGCTGGCACGGTTTATGTGAACGGCGAGTCGATGAAGAAGAAGCGCGCATTTAAGTTCGCGCGAGCCGGCGTTTTTCACGCACCCGAGGGTCGTTCGGTATTTGCCACACTCACTGTTGAAGAGAACATCTTGATGTCTGGCGATCGCGCGGTATCACGCGACACGGCACGACTTGAGCGGGCATTCGAGCTATTCCCGCGTCTTGCTGAGCGGCGTCATCAAATCGCAGGAACCCTCTCGGGTGGTGAGCAGCGCATGCTCGCTTTAGCTGGTGTGATCATGACCCAGCCAAAGTTGTTCATTGGTGATGAGCTTTCTCTCGGCCTGGCTCCGATGGTTATCGACGACGTTTATCGCGCGCTAGCCGAGATCAAGAAGAGTGGTACATCGCTACTCATTATC
>CAIYHK010000201.1 GCA_903925985.1 uncultured Actinomycetes bacterium | reverse complement strand
TGTTGCGAACCCATGTGCTTGAACATTCCGTAAAACTCGGTGACTTCACTTTGAAGTCCGGACGCAAGAGCAATTGGTTCTTGGATACAAAACAGACTGCATGTAGAGCAGATGGCATCGTCGCCGTTGCCAATGTTGCACTCAAACTGATTCCCCCGGGTGCCACGGCAATCGGTGGATTGACCATGGGCGCAGACCCGGTTGCATTTGGTGTGGCCGCAATCGCCGCCGAACGCGGTTTGACACTTCGAAGTTTCAGCGTGCGTAAAGAAGCAAAAGATCATGGTGTAACTGGTCGTCTTGCGGGAGCCCTGCAACCCGGCGACAAGGTAGTGATCACCGAAGACACGGTGACCCGTGGGACATCGCTCTTCGAGGCTGTCGAGGTGGTGCGTGCATATGGTGCAGAGCCAGTTCTGATCACGGTGATTGTGGACCGTGGTGGCACCTGTGCGGCGATGGCCGAAGCTGCTGGGATACCCTATATCCCGATGCTGACCGCCCCCGATCTGGGCTTTGACTTCGGTAGTTGAGACAGCCCATGAAACGACTCATAGTTACCTTGCTTGGACTCACCGCCGTGTTTTCTTCTTGCGGCGACAACACCACCACAGACACCACAACTACGACCGCAGTCTCAACCACAAGCACGAGTTCCACCACCACAACCATCGAGGCAGAGGGACCAGTGATTTGCGATGTGATCATTGGTGTGCCCGCCGACGATTGCATCGCCAAAGTTGGCGATGAAGTCAAGATCACGGTCACAAATCCAAATGCATCGGACGAGATGCATCTTCACGGCTACGACCTTTCGTCAGGCGAAATGGCAATCAATACGCCAACTTCAATTTCATTTACAGCGGATCAAGCAGGTGACTTTGAACTGGAAAGTCACGTGACCGATGAAGTTGTGATGGTGTTACGCGTCACCGAATGAGCAAATGGCTCGCAAGTAGGGCCCAAAACTAGAGTTAAAGACCGTGGTTGCTGGCGATCTAAATGAACTCTTTGATCTCCTGAGGTCTGGTGAAAACGAATACATCGGGATCGGCAATGAATACCCGTGGGGCGGTCTTTACGGCGGGCACATAGTTGCCCAAGCGCTACGTGCTGCAAGTGCCACAGTTGCAAAAGAACTCTTGCCCCACTCTTTGCGGGCTTACTTCATTCGTCCCGGCGACCACAAAGAAGTCGTCAGATATGAAGTAGATCGCATTCGTGACGGTAGGAGTTTTTCGACGAGACGAGTTGTAGCCAATCAGCCCGGTGGTGCGATTTTGAACCTTGAGGCTTCTTTCCATCGTGGTGAGGAGTCATTAGACATCTCACCAATCGCTGCACCAACCGGATTGCCAACTCCTGAACAGTGTGCGCAAGACCACTGGTCAAACCTTTTTGACCGCCGTTGGATACCGCGTGAGGTTGTTCATCCTGGTGATACCCACGACGAACGCGGGCACACGATTGCGTGGATGAAGGTGTTGCACGACATCGGCGATGATCCGTTGATCCAAGCATGTGCCTTGGCTTTTGTCTCCGACGCGATTATGACCGATGCCGCAATTCGTTCACACCCGGTACTGAATGAAATCGAACGCAATGGCGGCGATGTGTACAACGCAAGCCTCGATCATTCGATGTGGTTTCATCGTCCGATTCGTGCAGACCAATGGCATGTCCATGATGTGAAGTGTCACTCATTGGTCAACAACCGCGGACTCACGTTTGGTCACGTGTTTAGTTCTGATGGAACACATGCATGCACTGTGGCGCAGGAAGCACTCGTTCGCCCTCCGCGCAAATAATCTCACTGGTGGTCGAGACCGGCGTCGATCCGGTGACCCCACG
>CAIYHK010000200.1 GCA_903925985.1 uncultured Actinomycetes bacterium | reverse complement strand
TTCAACTGCGCCAGCACCAATACCACCTAGTGAGTCTTGATCGCCGTCCAACTCTGGCACGCCCGCCTCGTTTGCTGCTTGTACAAGTGCCGATTCGAGCTGGCCCCAATGCGCACGATCAAACTTTGAGGTTGAGGCCAGCACTCTCGAATACGCGGCGGAAACATTGGTCCAGTTCCAACCGCTACATCCATGGTCATGCTCCCAAGAATCAAAGTCTTCTGGTAATCCGCGCAGGGCAATCATCAGATTCACTGCCGATGAACCACCAGCGCCCCGACCACGCAGATAAGGCTTCCGTGGCGCCATTGCGCTCATGCGCGCCTGCACACCTTGGTGCACGAACTCTCCGCTACGCATCGCCGCAAAAGGATTCGTTCCGCGAACCGCATCTGGTGTGGCAGCCGAGGTGTACATCGGCCCATGCTCGAGGAGTAGAACCGATCGAGACGAGGCCTCACTCAAGCGTGATGCGATCACTGCACCTGCCGAGCCAGCTCCGATCACGACAAGGTCATAGATCATTGTTACAAAATCACTTATCTTCAGCGAGTGCAGCGAGATGTGCGGTGTCGTTATAACGGATCAACCGCCAACGCCCAGGCTTATCGTGAACCACTTCAGTGATTGACGCATTCTTCGTATACATCGAGAACTGGCCAGTTTGTGGAAGCCGCAGCGCACTGCGAACCACTGCGTCAACTACTCCCCCATGACACGCCACAACCACAGTGTCACCAGTGTGTTCACGGAGCACGTTTTGAACTGCGATACCAACTCGATGCTGGAAGTCAGCGATGGTCTCTCCACCTGGGAAGAAAACCGCATACGGATCGCCTTCCCAATCAGGGTTGCCGTGGCGTGAGACAAACTCCTCATACGACAAGCCATCGCATTCCGGGCCTGGATCATGTTCGGCAAAACGGGGCTCAATTTTCATCTCGAGCGCGCCGATTGCCGGAGCGACAATCTCACCCGTTTCCATCGCGCGTCGCACATGGCTTGCGTAAAAAGCATCCGCAGAAAACTCAGGCAACTCGAGCCAGCGATCCCGCAATCGCTCAACCTGATTCCGGCCCTTTTCTGAAAGCCCGCGACAAGTCTTGGCACTCATCAACAGCTTCTCCACGTTCGCAACCGCCTCGCCGTGGCGAATCAGAATGAGTCGTGTACCGGTCATGCCAGCTTCTCCACGAACTGCTCGAGTTGTCGTAGGTTGCGGCATTCGTAAAGGCCGTCGGCGTGCGCTGCGTACTCACCCACAATCGAGTCGCCAGTGTTCCAATAGCTGCGTGGCTCAGGATTCAGCCAGTACACACGCTTGGCTTTCTTCTTTATTTCTTTGACCACCCATGACTGTGACGCGTGGTAGTTGTTACGGGCATCACCGAGCAAAAGAACGGTCGACTTCGAGCTAATGCCTTTTCCGTAGCGCTCCCAGAACGTTTCAAACGCATGCCCGTAATCAGAGTGACCATCAACCCACACAACATCGGCTTCGTTGTTTACACGAACGATGGCTTCAGAAACATCGTCAACACCTTTGAAGTAATCGGTGACTTCGTCGACGCCATCGATGAAAACAAATGAACGAACCTTCGAGAACTGGTTTTGAATTGCGTACACAAGCATCAAGGTGAAGCGAGCAAAAGCCGCCACGCTGCCGGAAATGTCTGCAACCACGATGAGTTCGGGCTTGCTGGCGCGTGGTGCACGGAACTTTGGCTCCAGTGGTACACCGCCATAGGTGAGCGAATGGCGCACGGTGTTGCGGAAATCAAGTGGTCCGCGACGCCCACGACGACGCTTGCGCGCCAGCCGTGCCGCAAGCTTCTGGGTAAGCGGCTGCAGAGCCTTCTTCAGGTGCTGCATTTCATCCCGATTGGCATGCATGAATTCCACGTCTTCGGGTAGGGGCTTACGGAGTGTCTTGGCCATCGCTTCTGCACCGCGATCGGCGACCAAACGCCTGCGGATCTCGGCTTCAACTTCCTTTTTGAACTTGTCAATCCGGTCATCAAACTCATCTTTGTGAAGACGCTCTTCCATCGGCGAGAGGTCGTCTTCTGACTGCTTGCGCAATTCATCCATGAGCTTCTCAGGCATTTCCTCAAGACCCAGATTGCGCAAAGTGCGATACAAGTAATAGGTGCCACCCACTGGTCGACCCGGCTCCATGCCTGCGTAACGCTCCACAGATTGTTTGGCTACCTGACGCATCATCATCTGGTCGCCTTGCATCAACGCCATCAAGAGTTGATTCTGTGAATCGCCTCCGCCACCTCCGCCATCACCTTTGCCTTGATCCATCTGCTCACGCAGTGACTGCATCAAGTCATCAAGCTCGGCATCGTTGTCAATGAGATATTCAGGGCCGCGGTAGCTGAAGTAAACCTCAAAGATTGTCTCGAATGCATTCCAATGCGAACCGTTTTTGATCAGGGTGGAACCGAGTGCGAACTTGAAAGCATCGCGGTCTTCAAGCGGAATAAACCTGATCGCCTCCATAGCGTCGAGGTTTTCCGTGAGGCTCACGGGCAACCCGGCGTTACGAAGTTCGTTCACGAACCCCGAGAGAAGATCAAGCATTGGCATTGCGCTTGGTCACTTCTCGTTCGAGAGTTCCTTGGCGGCCTTTGCGATATCCGACTGGTACTTAAGAAGGATGTGCAGAGTCTCCTTGGCCTGCTCAATGTCAACATTGTCGATGCCAAGAAGCACCAGAGTGCGTGCCCAGTCAAGGGTCTCACTTACTGAAGGTGCCTTTTTAAGGTCGAGCTGACGAATGCTGCGCACGATTCGTGCAACCTGATCCGCGAGATGCTCGGAGATGCCCTTCACCTTGGTGAGAACAATCTGCTTCTCGCGATCCATGTCTGGGTA
>CAIYHK010000199.1 GCA_903925985.1 uncultured Actinomycetes bacterium | reverse complement strand
GGGTCTTCATTGCGCGGATTGTCAGAAGTAACAATCACACGATCGGAGTTTGCTTCTGCGATAGCGCCCATGAGTGACCTCTTTCCGTGGTCGCGATTACCACCACAACCAAACACCACAATGAGTCGACCAGCGCACATGCTTCGCGCAGAAACCAGAACCGATTGCAAACTTTCAGGTGTGTGCGCGTAATCCACAATCACACCAAAACCAAGTGTTGTGGTGATGGGTTCAAATCGACCAGGAACCGGCGTCATTGTGAGTAACCCTTGTGCAACAGACTCGCGAGAAACACCCATTGCATCAACTGCAGTTATCGCCGCGAGTGAATTCATCAAGGTGAACTCACCACCCATAGGAATGCGAAGAGAAAGACCATTCCACGAATAGGCCACATGATCAACCGCTAGTGAAATGTCGTGTGCGTCATGACGAGAGAACCCGACCATTGGAATTGGTGCGGCATCGTTCAACAGACTCCCCTTTGGGTCGTCCGTATTCACAACGCCCACCTTTGCGAGATCTGAAGAGAACAACCGTGCTTTGGCTGCGAAGTAGGCCTCTTCGGTCTTGTGAAAATCAAGATGGTCGCGACCGATGTTTGTGAAAACTGCTACCTCAAACATGATGCCGTCGACGCGGTGCAGGACAAGTGCGTGTGATGACACTTCCATCACGACCGCTGACACATCCTCATTCACCCACTTCCGCAATGTGGCGTGAAGATCAATAGCTTCCGGGGTTGTGCGCTCCCCCGACAGCGTTCCGATTACTCGAGTCGACATACCTTCGGCTTCAAGAATGGAGGCAATCATTGAAGTTGTTGATGTTTTGCAGTTTGTACCCGTGACACCCACCATCCGCTGAGAATGGCTGGGGTGACCGAAAACTGCTGATGCAAATGGCCCCAAGAATTGGCGAACGTCGGGAACCGTAACCACTGCGATGTGCGCTGGCACATCGGGAACGACCGTGTCGACAACAACGGCGACAGCACCTGCCGAAATTGCATCGGCGATGTAGTCAGCCCCATTGAATATTTCGCCCCGCACACAGCAAAAGACGTCCCCTGCAGCAATGAAGCGAGAGTCCTGGGAGATACCCGACACCACAACGCTGTCATTGACGACGTTGTATTCGCTCTTGACAGACGAGAGCACTTCGCGAAGTGCGAGGGGCTGACACGGGTACCGACTCATCATCAACCCCTAGTGTCCTGCGTTGGCAGCGCCTGCCTTACAGCCAGTACTTGGCCCGGTTGACTCAATTGCCAGCTCGCGCATGATGGTGGGTACCAAACGTGCAAACACGGGAGCTGCCGCTGTACCACCGAAACGATCTCGCGAGTCCGCGCTGGGTTCGTCAATGCTGACCAGCATGGTGATTCGAGGATTGCGTGCAGGGAAGAAACCAGCAAAAGATGCAAAGTAGCGACGTCCGCCGGTGTCTGTTGCGTATGTTCCGTTTGCCTGCACCTTGTATCCGGTGCCTGTCTTACCCGCGATCTCCATGCCCTTTACCTTGGCAAGTTCGCCTGTACCGGTGCACACAGCTTCACGCAGCAACTCTGTCATGGTGGCAGACGTAGCTTCTGTTAACACCGAACGAGTCTTTGAAGATGCAACATCTTTTCGTTTTCCGTTTTGATCGATTGTGGCTTTCACAAGACGAGGTTCAACGAAGACACCTTTGTTCGCCACAGTGTTCACTCCAGCAACCAACTGCAGAGCAGTTGTTGCAAGACCATAGCCATACGTCACGGTGTACTTCTCGGTACCGCGCCACTTCTTAGCGTCGCGCAGAATGCCACGACTTTCACCGGGATATTCAAGACCGGTCTTGCGGCCAAAGCCAAAGGCTGCGTAATAGTCGTGCAGTTTTTCGCTGGAAATTGTTTGTCCGGCCAGCATGGTGCCGATGTTGGAGCTTTCGCTCAAGATGGTGCGAACATTCATGTCCATCGTGGGGTGAGGCCATGCATCACGAATGGGGAATCCGTCGATGGTGGTGATACCAGGCACCGAGAACACCGAGTCGGCCGTGATCTTTCCTTCGTTGAGTGCCGCACTGATGCTGAACACTTTTGCAACAGAGCCTGGTTCATACGCTTCAACTGCAGCGAAGTTGCCGGTGGCAATAATTGCCGCTCCACTCTCATCTCGACGCACGTTAGACATTGCATAGATTTCGCCAGTCGCAGAGTCCATCACAATTGCAGTGCCACCCTTGGCGCCCAACTGACTCACTCGATCCAGCAATGCTGCATCGGTGTGGTACTGAACGTTCTTGTCAATTGTGAGAACAAGATCATCACCGGGCACTGGGGTCACCGTGGTTTTTCCAACACCGGCGATTGAGCGACCGTTCTTGTCTACTTCACGAATGGATTTTCCGTCAGCGCCGATGAGCAAGTTGTTGAACTGCTTCTCGAGTCCCGATGTTCCTACGCCGTCCGGGTCGGTTTTGCCAATGACTGCTTGGGCAACTCCACCTTCTACTTGGCGAGATGGTTCGGTATACGAATAGATACCGGGAAGACCCAAGTTCAGAATGACTGCGGCTTCGTCTTTACTGAGTTCGCGCGCAACGTAATGAAATTTGGAACCTGGCTGAGCCAACTTCTCCGCGAGTTTTACTGCTTGATCTGGCATGTAGCCCAACACTGCTGCCAGCGAGCGGGCTGTTCCGATGGGATCAGAGATATCACGAGGATCGGCGTACACCGTGGTGCTTGGCACAGACAACGCGAGTTCATTGCCGTTGCGGTCAAAGATGACACCACGTGTTGCGCGAATAATGTTGACACGCGTGCGTTGATCGACACTTGCCTCAAAGTACCCATCGCGCCATACCGTTTGCAGTAGCACTACTCGACCAGCGATAACCGCCAAGAAGACCGCAAAGAACGCAATGGAGAAGCGAAGACGCTTCTTCACCAACTTGTGGGCCTGTGATGAAGAGATTCTGCTGGCCTTGTGTTCTGGTGGGACATCTCCGTTAAAGGCCATCTTCACTTCATGCGCACACGTAGCAAAGAACCCCTTCATGACCGATTCAAATG
>CAIYHK010000198.1 GCA_903925985.1 uncultured Actinomycetes bacterium | reverse complement strand
TGCCTTGGGCTTGGATCACCTTGTATGACAAGGCATTGGTCTGGCGCGCTCGAAGGGACTCGAACCCCTAACCTTTTGATCCGTAGTCAAATGCTCTATCCATTGAGCTACGAGCGCATTACGAAAAACGAGTCTAGGCGCCGAAAGAGTCACCCAAAAATTCAGGGATTTCCACGCAACATCGTCCAGTTGAGGCTCAAGCCTGCAAGGCTACTGTGCACATTTCCCGCTGTATCACTAATGCTGATCCGGCGTGACCGAGCTAACTGAGTAGTCCCACTCTGGAGAGCTGCGACGGTACTTCGCACCGTCACTAAGCACTTTGAACCTTGAGTGCGAGTGGATACAAAACTGCCCTTTGTGATGACAAAGTCAGATGCCGTAATCGTTGAGCAATTGAGTTCCTCCGTACGGCTCTTTGCAGCAACGATGAAAGTCAATGTTCGCAATTTTGTGCTCTTAGCTGTTACAGCCTTAAAGATTAGTTGTGGTGCAACTCGATCAAGCTTGATCACTACGGAAGTCTGCAGCCAGTCATTCAGCGGGCTGTTCCCGGCGGAGTCGACGACACCTGAGGTGATGAGGCGTGGTTTCAAAGTCCCCATGTTGGAACACCCCGTAATGGTGATCGTGAACAAGGTGCCACTGCTGCTATTCGGTGTGAAAACACATCCCGTCGCTGTACCAGCATTGACAAAATCACCGGCTGAGAGACCCTCTACAGATTCATCGAATTCAATCACATATTGCAGACTTGTCTTCTTTGATGGTGAACGCTCGCTTGAGTTGAATCGCACGACACCAGGACGAATGGTGTCAATGGTGACACTGCTTGATACCACTGCTTCAGCAGGGCCAAGATTCCCACCGAACGAAAGCGAATCTGCTTTAAGACGCACTGCAACTTCCCCACTGGAACTGCAGTTTGCCACCGAGACATGAATGTCAACTCCCTGCACCTCAACCGCACTTATTTCGCATCCGGTCGTGGTGGATGTCTCAGCGATTTCAAAATCGGCAACACTCACACCAGTAACGGTGCGATCCAATCTGAACACAAAATCCAGTGTTGACTGATTCGAACTTGAACCATCAGCACCACCAGCACTTGACACTTGGATCCCAGTATCAGCACGGTTGTAAACACGAATTTTGTTTGTGGAGTAGCTGACACTGTCCAATGTCACCATCAAGCCACCATTGACTTCGCTCAGTTGAGCCGGGACCACCTGGGTGATCGTCCCCTCATCGGTGGTCTCTTCAGACATCACTGTGAACCCAACTGATAACGCAGCTGAAGTAGTCGTTCCCATCGATTCAAAATATGCACTTGGCATCCATGCATTCATGTGTCCGGTGGCGACTTCCCCTGACACCGCTAAGTGTGGATTAGCGAGAGTGAGTTCCCAATACGCCTCGGGGTACACCCTGAACTGAAGCGCGAGGATGCTGATCGTGGGTCCGTACTGAGCGTTCTGGGCACTATAAAAACCCGCGAAGGTGTCAGCATCAGAACCCCAGGTGTGTAGATCCTGTGAGTTTCCACTCAGCACCAACGCGTTGTAGCTCGCTTGCGTTGACTCATCCCCGCAGACCCCACTTGATGCACAAAGTGTGTATCCCGGGTCCGCACCAGTAAGCGTGTTTACTTCAGTGGGTGACGCTGTAATTGTGAGGGTGTTCATGCCTCCGTTTTCAGTTACATCAACACGCAAATTCTTGCTATAGGAAGTGGTCATTCGTGGAACAAAGCCACCCGTACGAATTACTGCCGAGACCGTTAGGTCTTCCATTTCATCGGGAAGATCAGTGCTCGCACCAACATTCCACGTGCCAACACTCCAATTGAAACTTGTTACGCCATTGCCACCATCAAGGAATTGCACATTGAACTGCACATTCAAGTCATTGGTGTCTCGGAGGCTGATGCCACTCTCAACAATCGTTGCACTTTCGACACAAAAATAATCGAGGGTGGTAATGCAATTGTTCCAAACATGATCAAACGGCAACACATACTCGATTACAAAAACATATGGATCAGAAAATCCTGCCTGATTAATCACATTTGCAACCAGTAAGCGCGCACCAATGGACCAACTCGTATAAGGATCAGTGACCTGCTCAATCTCTCCCAAAGTGGGGCCAAATAACTCAAACGACATTTGATTGGGAAGATCTAACTCGATCGCCTCACCAATTGGAATCTCATAAGGATCAGCAAGGCTGCCACTTCCAGATGGCCCACCCCCATTGACATAGGTGGGCTCAACCCAGCCGATTAGTCGTTCAAACGCACCAACATCACAGTTCAAATCACTGCCAGGTATTGAATCAGGTGCTGCCATTCTTACTGCACCCCGCTGGTCCACGGGATCACAGTCGTCAAATGATGAGCCTTTTCCAATCGCAGCACTCCATTGAAAAATTCCGAACATGGGAGTTATGCCATCACCAAAAGTTCTTAATTGTGTCAACCCGAAATCTTCAAATTTCGGCAGCACATAGGACAGCCCAGAATTTGGATTCCACGTTGTGATCTCTTGGCTGAAGCCACATGAGTCATCAAGGGCCAAGTTTCCACCAATGTCAATCACTGACTCACCACACGTGATGCTTCCAGAGGGTGCACTTGTTGAGTCAGCTTCGACTGCCAAGATGTTGCTGCTAACGCCCATCATTCCGGCAATTAAGCCTTGGTTGCTCCAACTCGACTGCACCACGGTGTTGTTTCTTAGACTTAAAAAAGAATCACTCGAATTGATAACTTCCCCGCCAAGCGTTGAAGAGTTGTTATAGAAAGTGTTACTTGCCACATAACTTTTGCTGGGATCCGTAGGCAAAACATTGTGAGCCAACGACCCAATTGCCCCACCTGACCCGGCAGTGTTCAAGCGAAACAGACTTTGACGGATCGTCACAGACGAGTGTTGAGGAAAGGACAAACCTGGTCCCCCACTGATTGCAATTGCACCACCGAATTGGGCTGCCTCATTGCCGCTGAATTCCATTCCATTCACCAGAACGGTGCCCGAGGTCAGAATCCCAAGTGCGCCACCACAAGCTGCGCTAGTCACACAATCGTCTGAGACTGTTGTCTGAGTCGCACTGCCATTCCGCATCACAAATCCAACCAGAGTTAGTGAAGCACCATCAACAACTCGCATGATCTGAGTGGAATCTTTCCCATCCAAAATCACCGAATCAAAAAAGGAGCCCGATGATGGGTCTGGACCTGCCACTATGACTTCTCGATTGTTGTCAATCACGATCGTCTCTGAGATGTAATACGTTCCCGGACAAAATATGACCGTCTCTCCATCCAAAACATGATCGTCAAATAATGTGCTTATCTGTGCGCTGTTGACCGATGTATCGACCACTAGATCTGGTGATGTGCAACTAGCACCCTCACCAAAAACTGCAGTCATGGTTGGATCAGTCGAAACCCACCAAGTTTGAGGCACGGAGCCACTGGCTCCTGCTTCAAAACCACTGAGTAAAAGTGTGGGCAGGACCAGGGAAACCAATCCGATCAACTTCACGACTTTCGATTGCAGTGCCATCGTGGTTTTACCTTTTGAAATCAATCTCTAAGTACTGCTTGAGATTAGCAAGAAACAGGAAAGCCAGAACTTGAGCACCATGGTGCCCAGCCGCCCTGTCTGTACATCTGCAGTGCAAGCAGTGTGTTGAAGCGTGGACTGTAAAGGATGTGTGGCCCCGGCTCACCTTTGCCACCCAGGAATCGATGCAGTGCAGAAGCGCGGACTTTGTGGACTTCCCAATAGATCTGAAACAGCCCATAGCAACAAGTCCCAGAATGTGAATATGGATTCAAATGGCTCTCACGTTCAACGACTGCGAGTGCAATTCCCTCGCTCATGTCTGGCCAAAGATTGCGGATGATCTTTTCGACTTCTTCACGCGTCCATTCACGTAGTGGTTTGGGTTCAGGTGTGTTGGCGGTTGGCGGCAAACACAACTTGTCACCTGGGTGAATCACTTTCGGATTGTGATTGATCCACAGAATCTGTGCAACGTAGTCCGCGCGTTTCGATTCTGGAACTCCCATTTTGATTGCAATGCGATAAAAAGAATCACCGCTAATAACCGTGTACGGATTGGTGCATCCAGCCGCCGAGACAGGTTGCGAAATTGCCACCGTGGAAACGGTGATTAAAACGGCCAAGAGAATGGCTGGCGTAAAGCGCCTTGGGCTTAATTGGCGGGCAATCATGGGCGGCCTCGCGAGGACGAATGTCATTTTAGATAACTACGAACCGAGTTTGCTGTCGGGTCCTAGGGGCCTTAATTCATCTCAGATACCTGAAGTAGCCTTATTTCAGACCAAGGGGGCTCTGGCTATGACCGATCTGGGCACTAAACGTGTACAAGGCGCCATAAATTACATCCGCAATCCTGTCCCGCCCGGTGGCGTTCCACTCACCTTTGTCACCGAACAAGATGAGCTGTCAACAATGGAGACCTTGCCAGGTATACCGATGTGGATCGAGGATCTTCGAGGCCAAGAAACGTCGCTTGATCGTGAAGGCTTTGCATTGATTCCTCATCAGAGTGGAGTTGAGAACTTCCATCTGATCGAAGAAGATGCGGCAACCGACAAGCTCTACTCAGACGAAATTGCAGCCTTAGTGAAGAAGTTGACTGGTGCATCCCATGTCTTTATGCAAGGTGGTGGGAAAAAGCGCTATGGCCCAAAGGCAACCGATCAATTAGTGGGTTTAACAAATGCGCTGCCAGCGCTCTACCCACATGGAGACACCATTGATAAATCAGCACTTGAGTTAGCGCAAAGAATTCTTGACTATGTGCCCGGACTATCACTTGATGGTCGGCGTTGGGCGCACTACAACATCTGGCGACCCATCACAGCTCCACCGCAGGACTATCCACTGGCGCTTTGCGATACGCGCACGATTAGCCCAACAGATCGTGAAACAGTCATTGCCCACACAGTTACACGCGCGATGGGCGAAATGAAGTTTGAAACTACTGGTTATATGCACAATCCATCACACCGTTGGTGTTACTTCAGCAACATGACCCCGGATGAAGTTCTTGTCTTCATCACTCATGACAGTGACCCAACGCGACCACATCAAGTTGCCCATACGGCATTTCTCGATCCCACCTGTCCACCAAACACTCCAACCCGTGCGAGTGTTGAAATGCGCGCTCTGGTGCTTTTCGAATAGTGGCCAAGTTGAAAATCAGTACTGAAGAACTAATAAAAGAAGCCGGTGCACTGGCATCCATCAATAACCCCGATGTTTCGATGTTGCAGAGAAACCTCGATCTTCTGGTTGATGCAATCAACAGTGAAGCAGATCTACGAGAAGTGGTTCTGCCAATGGTGTCCCACTCACTTGCACAGTCTCTACGTAATCGGCTTGAAGTGGAGCAATGGGTTCGGGATTATCCAGAAATTCGCAATGAGGTAATTGAGCAGCCGATCTTTCTCACTGGTCTACCTCGTTCGGGCACAACGTATTTTCAGTACCTTTTTGATCCAGAGCCTTCGATGCGAATGCTGCGCTACTGGGAAGGTGAACGGCCCTGTCCCCCACCAGGATTCGCGCCAGAAACCATTTCGGGTCGAATCGAATGGTGTGCGCAAGAGCGCGCATCAGCACAACAAAAGGATTCCGTAAGGGCAAAGCTTGCCCAGATTCACTTAAGTGATGCCGATGGCCCCGAGGAATGTCTCAAACTAATTGATCAGACTTTCTTGAATATTGGCCATTACTGGACCTTCCGCGTGCCCAGCTATTTCAATGCCTGCCTTGATGAACAAGCGCTCCTACAGGCCTACGAATATCACAAGTTGGCATTACAACTACTTCAATGGCGTAGCAATAAGCAGCGCTGGGTACTCAAGTGGCCGTGTCACTTAGTTGCGCTGGAACAAATACTTCAGGTGCATCCTGAAGCGCGCTTCGTCGTAACTCATCGTGATCCTGTGCAAGCGCTCGCATCGAATTGCAGCCTCGCCACTTTGCTACGCCGCGGGACATCAAACCATGTGGATCCCCACGAAGTAGGCAATCAGATGCTCGACATGTTGCTGGCATATCTCGAGAGGTTGGTTGCCTTTGATGAAAAGCATGGTGACCGAATGGCCCATGTTGCTTATCAAACTGCAGTCGAACAACCAGAAATTGCGATGGAACAAGCGCTCACTGCACTTGGTATCCCAATGTCAACGAGCTTTGCTGAAGCGATTCAGTCGTGGCGCCGTGACAACCCGCCTGGGAAGCGCGGCACCCACGACTACGCATTAGAGGACTACGGGCTTGATGCCGATGAGATGAAGGAGCGATTCGCGTTCTATATAAATAGGTACGACATACCCTCGGAGCGAGAATCGCTGTGACCACGGCTAGTCCCTCTGCATGGGCTGCCGCTATGACAGCGATTGGTGCCGAAGGTGATCGCCTAGCTGCAGAGGCGGCATCACGAGGGATCGAGTCGGCACGAGTGCACGAAACCATCTTGGGTGTGCTCATGGACACCTATCTGATGCAGATCAGTTCAAATCCTGACCAACCGACATTTCTCCCCTGCACGGGGTATTTCCAAAAGCTTGGCTCGCCAAACCCGGACACCGTC
>CAIYHK010000197.1 GCA_903925985.1 uncultured Actinomycetes bacterium | reverse complement strand
GTCTGCTGCGGACACAATTACAGCAACTGCACCATCACATGGCACGTCACAGTCATATAAACCAAACGGGGTCGTGATCATTCGTGCGTTCAAGTAATCGTCCATCGTGAGCGGATCGCGATAAATCGCCGCTGGGTTGATCATCGCGTTCTTGCGGGCATTAAGTGCGATCCATCCGAGCGTTTCACGAGTTGCACCGTATTTATGCATGTACTGAGTAGCGGCCATCGCGATCCAGTTGGATGCAGATGAAGCACCAAAAGGGATGCGCCACTGCATATCGCCATCAACGCGACCCATACTCGGACGGCCATAACCCTGTTTCATTAGCTCGGCATGACGTGCTTCCCAAACCGTGCGAAAACAAAGAACGTGTTTACAGAGTCCAGATGCAACAGCCAACATCGCATTGATGATCGCCCCACCCTGCCCGGGTGTTTCCGAACTTCCGCTGTGCCAAGTGGGTCGCAATCGCAAAACGTTTTCAACCGCTGTGATGCCACCTTCACTCATGCCCATTCCGGCCATCATCCCGCCTGGATATGTGGCGAGCCCATCGATGTCCTCTGGCTTCAAGCCCGCATCCTCAATGGCTTGCATGCACGCATCAATAGTGAGCTTGAGGGGATTCCCCATCAATCGTCGGCCCACCTCTGATTGTCCGATGCCCGAAAGCACAACCTTCGACTCAAACTTGTTGGCTGACACCATTGGGCGTGCCTTATATATGGTCTTGTCGACTTCAGGAATGGCGCCGAGCTCGGTTGATCCAGTCGGCTCAAACAAGGGCAGCCAAACGTCATCTTGATGATGGAAGGCGACTTTCACCTTCTGCCCGATCTTCACATCCTGGACACCACAGTTGATGATGTTGGTTGTGAGGCGCACGCGGGGGTCCTCGTCAATTGTCACCACCGCCACGACATAAGGCGGTGCCATATTTGGCAGCCACTGCTGAACGTTGATCGTGAATGCCGCCACCGTGGCATTCCCCGACACCTCGGTGACCGATAGATCTGACGATCGGCAATATGGGCAAACCGGCTGGGGTGGGTGGATCAATGCACCACAGGAATTGTCCTTTTGGAACCTGAGCTTGCCGTCTTCGCCTGACTTCCAGAAGAACTCGTTCTCGGGCGAGAGATTGGGCAAAGGGTGCACTTGGGTGTTCGACATTTAGACCCCCATCAACTAGTCGAATGTCCATCTTTTCCTATTTTGGGAGTTTCATTCCACTTTGCGGGCGCCGAAGGAGCACTCAGTTCCACGGCGCCTCCAAACATCAGACCCCGACGGAAAACCCATATGGGGTCACGACTAGCCTCAGATCGATGGTCCCCTCGGTCGACACCACTATCTCCGATAACCCAATCGTGGTTGAGCGGATCGGGCTCGCGTGGCGCCAGTTGCGGAGGGGTACCGCAATCAATGTGTTGCGTGACCAGTTATTTGGCACGGGAGTTGATGCCCTGGACCCTGGCCAGATGGATACTCTCGACCTTCTCGTCAAGCGTGATCAATGGCGAATGTCGGATTTAGCTGAAGCACTTCATGTTGAACCCTCGACCGCAACACGAGCCATCAGACGCTTAGTGCAATCGGGGCTCGCTGAGCGCACAGCATCTGAACAAGATCGTCGAGTTGTGTTGGTATGCGCCACCGACGCAGGACGTGCACGCTACGACGCTGTGATGAAAGTGCGACTCAAATTTTTTGGTGACCTGATCGCTCAATGGACACCAGCTGAAGCTGATGCGATTGCTGTAGCGCTTGAAAAACTTGTTGCCGGCATTGACATTGCGGTTACCAATCTGCAGGACGAGCCAACAAATGGCTGAACAAAACGCTTTTGCACGCGAAGCGATGCAATACGCACCGCAGTTGTACTCAACTGCATTACGCATGACCCACAACGCACAAGATGCCGAGGACCTCGTGCAGGAGACCTACCTTCGCGCATACCGAGCATTCGCAAGTTTCGAAGAAGGAACGAACCTACGTGCGTGGCTGTTCCGAATCATGACCAATACCTATATAAATATGTATCGCAAGAAACAGCGCCAAGTTAAGGAAGAGGATTACGGCGAGATTGAGGATCTGTTCCTGTATCGGCGCCTTCGTTGGTTTGATACCGATGCAGTTGCCGAGAGCGCCGAAAGCGAGATGATGGCCCTGTTCCCCGAGGACGCTGTTCGCCATGCCCTCGACGAGTTGCCCGAGGAGTACCGAGTTCCGGTCCTTTTGGCCGATGTTCAGGGCTTTTCCTACAAGGAAATCGCCGAAATGCTGGATATAAAGATTGGAACGGTCATGTCCAGGCTCCATCGGGGAAGAACTCGGCTCCAATTGGCGTTGTATGACCATGCGAAGGCTCGCGGGATCGTCCGTGAGTCCTCGGTCAATTTGGAGACAACCTGATGGCTGATTGCAACGAGACCCTTCTGGAGATCTGGCGCTTTTTTGACGACCAGCTCTCTGAGGCTGCCCGTGCAGATATTGAAAGCCATCTCAGTGAATGCACCGACTGCCTTCAGGCTTTTGACTTTTACGCCGAACTGAAGAGCGTGGTCGCACAATCCGTTCGGGATGACACAATTCCCGAATCACTAAAGATCAAAATTTTTGAATGCTTCGGTGATGTATTAGCCGAAGATGATGGTTCGGAACTAACCTCGGAATCATGATCGCAGCAAACATCTGGCACTGGTGGATCGGCGTAGTTCTCCTGTTCGCAGCACTTGGAGCAGTTCTCAGCGTTGGAGCGGGTTACCTCTCAAAGGTGACCGCGATGAAATACCCCAACCGTCGCCAGCGTCGGAAGTAGATGCCAGTGGGTGATCTCGCCCACTCTCTGTCCAACAGTCAGCAAGCGTCGCAGTTAATTGCGCGTTGTAACTTTCCCAGCGAACCAACTCCTGCTGCAGTGTCTGGTGGTGCTGACTCAATGGCGCTCATGCTGTTGGCGCACAAGCACGGATGCCTTTCCGAAGTTGTTCATGTGGACCATGGATTGCGTCCCCAATCACATCAAGATGTCGAAGTAATCAACTCAGTCGCGTCGCAACTAGGGATCAAAGTCACCACTGTGCGGATTGAAGTTGGCTCCGGTACGAATCTTGAAGCTCGAGCCCGTGAAGCGCGGTACTCGGTGCTGCCATCAATTGTGATGACCGGTCACACCCAAGATGACCAAGCTGAAACAGTGATCATCAACCTCTTACGTGGATCAGGAACTGCGGGCCTAGCGGCAATGAATAGTGGCACCAATCGCCCACTGCTTGAACTACGACGCTTCGAAACTGAGGCAATTTGCGGAGAACTTGGCGTCGCCTACGTGAACGATGAGACCAATGCAGATCCGAAATATCAGCGCAATCGCATCAGGGCTGAAGTGATTCCTCTATTAAATGAGGTAAGTCGCCGCGACATTGTCCCCGTGCTCGCACGACAAGCCGAGATCTTGCGTGCTGACGACGCCTTGCTTCAATCACTCGCACTTCAGATTGACCCGACGGATGCACGTGCTCTAACGCAAGCTGATCCGGCGTTGGCAAAGCGTGCCCTTCGGGCGTGGATGGCAGACCCCTACCCTCCGGACAGTGCCACAATCGACCGCGCAATGGCCGTTGCCCGAGGCGAGATCTTGGGTACAGACCTCGGCGGTGGACGACATCTCAGCCGTCATCAACAAGTTCTCAAAATTTCCCGAACCGAAAGCACGAACCACGACGATTGAGTATCGTAAGACTGCGATGAAATCGGTTAGCCCCAAAGGCGGTAAGTAATGCCCCCGAAACTGCGTGGCAAATGGGCTCTCGGGATCACCCCCCGAAACTTCACTTGGATCATCAAAGACAAGATTGCCGTATGTGAACGGCCAGGCGGCTACGGAGATTCCCACCGTCGGGTACGGCGCCAGGAAGAGATCATCTGGATTCGCGAAAGTGGCTTTGGCTGCCTTTTCTCAATCAATGCGGCCCCGCACAATCTCCATGCTTATGAAGAGTTGAACCTTACATATAGGCACCGCCCGCTAATTGGTCTCGAAAATCTCGATGATTGGCTGACCTCGTTTTACCGTGAACTGCGGGACCTTCTCGCTAAGGATGTGAAGATCATCGTGCACGCTGAAGAAGTCAGCGATCGCCTTATGGGTGTGATGGGTGGCTACATCCGCTGGAGCGGTCTGATCAAAGATGGTCAGGAATGTGTTCAGATCACAGAAAAGATCGCTAAACACCAACTCGATCCGTGGGCACGCGAAGTAATTCTCAGCGCAAACAATTTGCCGCAGTAATTAATTACTGATCGTTGTAAGCAGTGCGCCTGCTGCATCGCGCAACGCTGTGGTGGCACTGCTTGCAGGCATCAAAGCGCACGTGGCCTCTGCCATCGCTACATATTCTTTAGCAACATTGACCGCTCGCTCTACGCCGTCACCGCTGCGCACAAGCTGCAGTAACTCAGTACGGGTTTGCGCGCTGAGTGGCTCGCCAAGAGTGGTGCGCAGTTTCTCGGCAGCGGCACCCCCAGCCTGCATGGTTAGCAACACAGGCAGTGTGTAAACACCCTCTTCCATGTCGTGTCCTGCTGGCTTGCCAAGCTCATCGTCGGTAGAAACTATGTCAAGAATGTCGTCAACAATCTGGAACACGATTCCGTACGAGGTCCCATAAGAAGTGAGTGCTTCGATGACATCACGATCGTGCCCGGCCACAATCCCACCAATACGTGCTGCTGCAGAAAACAGTGACGCGGTCTTGCCGTCGATTGATGCAAGATACGACTCAACGGTGCGGTTGGTGTCATAAGTGTGCTGGAGTTCTTCGATCTGGCCTTCACAAAGCCGTCCAATTGTGCGAGCAAGCAGGCCCGCAACTTCGGTACCTAGTGATGCTGCGATCTCGGATGCACGCGCAAGAAGAAAATCACCCGCAAGGATCGCTTGTAGATTTCCCCACTTTGCATTTACAGTTTCGACTCCGCGCCGCAGAGTTGACTCGTCCATCACGTCGTCGTGATACAAAGACCCAAGGTGCACGAGTTCGCAAGAAATTCCACCCTGCACCACTTGCTCTGACACCCGTGCCGAACCACCGACTTGGGCCGCTGCAATGGACATGACTGGGCGCAGTCTTTTTCCACCGGCGGTGATGAGGTGGCTTGCGATTTCCGTCAGGTAAGCATCCGGCGTGCGCACGGCTTCGAGTAACGCAGATTCCACCCGTTGGCGATCGTCCTGCATGGCTGGGAGGGTAAGAAGCGGGGAGTTTGCGCTCACAAAATAAGGCTAGGCGAGGATTTCCAAACCGCACCCATTCGCCCAGAACCGGGCGCAACATCTGCTCACCTCACCTATACACTCATAACCAAGTATTCACCGCTCCAAAGGTCGGTTCCATTGTTCGAACGCTTTACCGATAGGGCCCGCAGGGTCGTAGTGCTCGCTCAAGAAGAGGCGCGGCTACTCAACCATTCATATATAGGTACCGAGCACATCCTGCTTGGCCTCATACATGAAGGTGAGGGTGTTGCCGCCAAAGCTCTTGAGGCACTTGGAATTTCACTTGAGGCTGTTCGCGCTCAAGTTGAAGAAATCATCGGTCAAGGTGGATCATCGCCTTCGGGACACATTCCTTTCACTCCGCGTGCGAAGAAAGTTCTCGAGCTCAGCCTGCGTGAAGCTCTTCAGCTTGGCCACAACTACATCGGCACCGAGCACATTTTGCTCGGGCTCATCCGCGAGGGCGAAGGAGTCGCTGCACAGGTGCTCGTGAAACTCGGCGCAGATCTAAGCCGTGTGCGCCAGCAAGTCATTCAGTTGCTCTCTGGTTACCAGGGCCCTGGTGGGCAAAAGGGTGACGCCCCGAGTTCCAGCGGTGGTGCTCCAACTGGTTCAGGTACTCGTGAAGAAGCTGGTGAAAAAGGTGGCAGCCAGATTCTTGATCAATTTGGTCGCAACCTCACACAGGCTGCGCGTGACAAGAAGCTTGATCCTGTCATTGGTCGTCAGCGCGAACTCGAACGCGTTATGCAAATTCTTTCGCGTCGCACAAAGAACAACCCGGTACTCATCGGTGAGCCTGGTGTTGGTAAGACCGCAGTTGTTGAAGGTCTTGCACAACGCATCGTGAGCAACGATGTACCTGACACTCTGAAGAACAAGCAGCTCTACACACTTGATCTTGGATCACTTGTAGCTGGTAGCCGTTACCGCGGTGATTTTGAAGAGCGCCTCAAGAAAGTGCTGAAAGAAATCAAGAGCCGTGGTGACATCATTCTTTTCATTGATGAGATTCACACTCTCGTAGGTGCAGGTGCCGCAGAAGGTGCAATTGATGCTGCTTCAATCTTGAAGCCGATGCTCGCACGCGGTGAACTCCAGACCATCGGAGCCACCACGCTTGATGAGTACCGCAAGCACCTTGAAAAAGATGCCGCACTTGAACGTCGATTCCAACCGGTGAAGGTTGACGAGCCAACCCTTGCGCACACGATTGAAATTCTGAAGGGAATTCGCGACAAGTACGAAGCGCATCACCGCGTCACCATCACTGATCAGGCACTGGTTGCTGCAGCAAACCTTGCAGATCGTTACATCTCGGATCGTTTCTTGCCGGACAAGGCGATTGACCTTATTGACGAGGCGGGCTCACGCCTGCGTATCAAGCGCATGCAAACGCCACCAGATCTGAAGGAAATCGAAACCAAGATCAACGACGTGCAAGAAGCCAAAAAGAAGGCTGTGGAAGACCAGCGCTTTGAAGAGGCCGGTCGTTTGCGTGACCAAGAGCGCCAATTGCTTGAGGAAAAAGCTGCAAAGGAAGCCGAAGTCAAGGCACAGGGCATTGACCTGTTTGACGAAGTGGACGAAGAAGCTGTCGCTGAGGTGCTGTCAATCTGGACTGGTATTCCGGTTTACAAACTGACCGAAGAGGAAACTCAGAAGTTGCTCAACATGGAGGCTGAACTCCACAAGCGCATCATTGGTCAGCACAATGCGATCAAGGCAGTAAGCCAGAGCATCCGCCGCACACGTGCAGGGTTGAAAGATCCAAAGCGCCCGAGCGGTTCGTTCATCTTCCTTGGCCCAACCGGTGTCGGCAAGACCGAACTCGCGAAAACCCTTGCCGAGTTCTTATTCGGTGACGAGAGCTCATTGATCACACTTGACATGTCTGAGTACATGGAAAAGCACACGGTGAGCCGACTTGTTGGTTCGCCCCCTGGATACGTGGGATACGACGAAGGTGGACAGCTCACTGAGGCCGTGCGCCGCAAGCCGTTCAGTGTGGTGTTGTTCGACGAAATCGAAAAAGCACACCCTGATGTGTTCAACACTCTGTTGCAGATTTTGGAAGAAGGTCGTCTGACCGACAGCCAGGGCCGCAGCGTTGACTTCCGCAACACAGTTGTGATCATGACCTCAAACCTCGGCACACAAGATCTGCGCAAGGCCAATGTTGGCTTCACTAAGGGTGATGAAGCAGTGTCTTATGAGCGCATGAAGGACAAGGTCAACGACGCACTGAAGAATCACTTCCGTCCAGAGTTCTTGAACCGCATCGATGAGACCATCGTGTTCCATGAACTTTCACGCAACGAAGTAGTTCAGATGGTGGATCTGATGACCAAGCGTCTTGCTACCCAGCTTGAAAGCCAGGGTCTTGGCATTGAACTCACCCAATCAGCCAAGGAGCTTCTGGCCGAACGCGGGTATGACCCCACTCTTGGTGCACGCCCGTTGCGTCGCGCAATTCAGCGCCTTGTGGAAGATGAGTTGTCAGAGAAGATCCTCTACAAGCAGTTCCACGCAGGCGAGATCATCGTTATTGACACTGAGGACGACCCCGAAACCCCAGGCAAGCAACGCCTGTCGTTCCGTGCGGTTGAGGGATTTGTCCCGCCCTCGGCTGTTGAGCTTGCCGGTGACGGCGGCTCACCAACCGAGTGACACTCTGCTATCAATAGAGCGTGCCGCGTAAGTCTCCCCTGCTCAGATTTGGGCTAGTTGCTCTTGCGCTTGGGGTGCTCCTTGGCGCTTGCAAAGTTGAAGCCGACATCACAGTGAGTGTTGAACCTGACGGCTCGGGTTCGATCAACATCGTTGCATCTGCTGATGCAGACATCATGAAAGAAGTTCCTGATCTCGCTGAAGATCTCAGCTTCTCCGACCTCGATGATGGCTGGGTGATCAGTGGCCCCAAAAAGACCAGTGACGGTGGTTTGACCGTTTCATTGACACATGAGTTTGCGAACCCAGACGAAGCAAACAAACTTTTGGCTTTGTTGAACGGACCCAAAGGGCCATTCAAGGATCTAAAGCTCACACGCACTGGTAAGGCAAACAAATCCACGTTTGACCTCGCTGGCACTGTTGAAGTCAATGGAGGGCTGTCTGCATTCGCAGATGCGAAGGTGATGGAAATCATTGGTGACCCACCGTTCTCGGCATCTTTGGAGTTCGCTGGTGTTGATGTTGGCGATGCGCTCGATATAAATCTGATCGCATCATTGCCCGGTGAGCTTGAGGCCTCAACTGGTGTTGCAACTGAGGCTGGCTTGCAGTCATGGCATGTCACATTTGATGGCAATGCG
>CAIYHK010000196.1 GCA_903925985.1 uncultured Actinomycetes bacterium | reverse complement strand
CACTGCGCAAGCCACCATTCCCGCCGCCGCCCGGCCGAGCTGAAGGAATCGTTAGAGAGTGGAAAATCATCGAGGCTCTTGATGGCTCTGATGTACCTCACACCAAGGCGATCGCATTGTGTGAAGACGAGTCAATCATGGGTACGAACTTCTACATGATGGGAGTGGTCGATGGCTGGAGCCCGATGAGTGTGGGCGACAACACCGAAGATGCTGACGTTTCCACCGTTCGTAAGTGGCCAGAACCATTTGAATCCGATATCGCCTCGCGTGCTGGTTTAGCCAAGGAGCTGATTCGTGGAGCCGCGATGATGGCCAACTTCGATTGGGAGCCAAAGCTGAAGGATCTTGGTCGTCCCGATGGATACCACGAGCGACAAGTTGAGCGTTGGATCCGCTTTTATGAGCGCGTTAAGTCGCGTGAAATTCCAGGACTCGCTGATGCAACTAAGTGGTTGGACTCAAATCGCCCGTTGGATTTCAAGCCTGGGCTAATGCACGGTGATTATCAGTTTGCCAACGTGATGTTTGCTCACGGAGCGCCCGCAAAACTTGCAGCAATCATTGACTGGGAGATGGGAACCATTGGGGATCCCAAAATCGACCTCGCATGGATTGTGCGTGATTGGCCAGAGGACACCTCGCAGGCCTCGGGAGCCTCTTATGTGAATACCACTGGTATGCCAGGACGCACAGAACTACTCAATTATTGGTCGAGTCTTACCGGTCGTTCCGTTGAGGATATGGACTACTACTACATACTTGCCGCATGGAAGTTAGGCATTGTGTTGGAGCAGGGTTACGCACGTGCATTACAGGGTCATGGCGATGAAAAACAGATGGCCTTCGGTCCGTTGATCATCGAACTCATGCAAAAAGCTGCCGACATGGCAGCGAGCACTTCGTTTTCAAATCCTAAATAACTAGTTAGGCCCGTCTAGTACGTGCTGCCGGCATCCAAAAATCGCCGGCAGTGCTGTTGATGTGCTGCAGGAAGCGGTCGCTGACAGGCTCCACGATGTCCAAGAATTCAGTGACTAGCTTTTCGCCGGCGCCTTGCCAGATCGGCATACACATCTCGTCAGTTTTGTCTTCGAGCCACTGGCGATATCGGACACCTTCTGAGTTGACCGTACTCGAATCTGCGAGTCCTCGCGATGCGAGGCTTAATAATCCTCTGACTAACTCTTCGTCCGTGGCCCCACGACTCTTGGGAATCCATTTATCTGGATATCCCATCCACGCATCGTGAAGTAGTCCAGCCTCTACCGCGCCAATACCTTCGGTGACGAGGAGCGCAAAGTGTGTATCTCCACGCCACTCGCGCAACGCATTGATCGCATGCCACGAAGAGAGAAACGGGTTCTCGGGTCGTGGCCATTGCTTGTGGGCAGCAAACAACACCCGCCCACCCACGGGTGCAGCATCAACGACGGTCCACAATTCTTTGGCGATTGCGCCAAGGGGTTCCACAATTTCGGGGGCCAGATGCGCAATCCCCGTTAGTAGAGCCTCGTCACGTGCCTGATGTATCTCGTACCAAGTGGCATGGGGCGACGCATGGTTTAGGGCGAGCTCAAGTAACTCACGCTTAATTGTGTAAAAGGCCGCAACAACCGATTCTGAGCCCGCTGCTGCGAGTGGGGCAGCACGATATGAAACGTAGTGGCCAAGCCCGCCAGGTACTCCAAGTTTTTCAAGGTTCTGTTGCGCAACTGGATCCCAGTAAATCCATCCAATCAAGCGATGAGAAGCGAACCCAGCTCTACGCGTAAGTGCAAGCCAGTCAGTCATTCGCCCAAAACTGCGTCAATTGCGCTTTCAAGTTCCTGGTATGTGGTGAATGCCTGATATTCAGGAAACTCCGCAATCACATTTGTCGGTGCTCGGAAAAGAAAACCCTTCGTGGCGGCTGCGAGCATGGTGGTGTCGTTGTAGGAATCTCCTGCCGCAGCAACCCGATAGTTGAGACCACGAAACGCCTCCACGGCTTTCTGTTTTTGATTCACCTGTCGAAGCTCATAATCGTCAATCACATCATCTTTGACAATCAATCGATGGCAAAAAACAGTGGGCATACCTAGCTGACGCATGAATGGCCGTGCGAATTGCTCAAATGTGTCCGACAGCAGTATCACTTGGTACTTGCTGCGGATTGAATCCAAGAACTCCTTAGCACCAGCCAATGGATTTAGTGCAGAAATAACTTCTTCAATGAGACTCATCGTGAGTCCATGGGTACGGAGAATCTCTAGGCGACCCAACATCAATTTGTCGTAATCGGGCTCTTCACGAGTTGTTCGCTTTAAATCTTCAATGCCCGTGCGTTCGGCGACAGCGATCCAAATCTCGGGGATCAACACGCCTTCCACGTCAAGAGCGACTATTCCTTGGTTGGGTTCGCGCGCATTGGTCACACTCACAGTCTTAACTACATGAACACCGAATAAGAAATAGATTCCAGAGGCACCATGACCATTGACTCCTGGCGTGATGAGCCCCGACCCGCTGGCCAATACCCAGGCATTGGTCCTGACTTCTTGTCGAGCCAACAAGCCCCAAACTTGGTAGTTTCGCTTCGTGGTTCTTCGTCTAGACGGTGTTGTGGTTCGGGATTCAATGGTGGCTCGGATCGCAGCCGCAGTCGCGGCCACCAAGGGGCCACGTGTCTGTTTGGCCACCGTGCTTGTAGGTGACGATGGGCCGAGTCAGATTTATGTTCGCAACAAGCACAAGCTCGCAGAGACTGCTGGTTTTGATTCGCGAAATGTCGTTTTGCCTGCGTCGGCAACCCAGGCGCAGCTAGAGGATTGCATATCTGATCTGGCCGAAGATCCTGGTGTTCACGGAATACTCCTTCAGTCACCGATTCCGTCCGAGCTTGATTTTGAGTCTGCCGTGTCTTTGGTGCCAGTTGAGAAGGATGTGGATGGCCTTACGGTTGCATCTCTTGGTCGCTTGGTACGCGGATTGCCGGGACACGCATCGTGTACACCGCTTGGAGTTTTACGCATTCTGCAGCATTACAACATCGCAACCTCTGGAAAGCGTGCGGTTGTGATTGGTCGCTCGACTCTGGTGGGTTTACCAATGGCGATCTTGCTACAGCGCAAAGGCGTAGACGCAACCGTCACCATCGCACATTCACGCACGCAAGATCTTGCGCAGGTGTGTAAACAAGCAGATATTTTGATTGCTGCCACTGGGATGCCACGAATGGTTGATGAATCGTTTGTAAAAGACTCTGCAGTTGTTATCGATGTGGGCATCTCTCGTGTGGACGAAAGAATTGTGGGTGACGTCGATTACGACGCCGTATCTCGAGTTGCGTCTGCAGTTACTCCTATGCCGGGAGGAACTGGGCCCATGACCGTTGGCTGTCTCATTGAGAACACCTGGGCTGCTTATCTGTGGCAAACCCGGGGCCAAGAGCCCAGCATCGTTTAAGGGTTAACTCAGTACCCGAGTGTTGTATTCCACGTGAGATCGCAATTGATCGATCGCTGAACACAAAACCTGAGTTCGTCGGCAATGACGTCTGGTTTCCAGTGAATGATCGCATCACCGTGTGCGCTGGAAGTGTCACCCGAGGCGAGCCTT
>CAIYHK010000195.1 GCA_903925985.1 uncultured Actinomycetes bacterium | reverse complement strand
TCACGTGGCAAGCGCGAATCGCCTGGTGCTCGGTTCATGAGCATGACGAGCCCTTCAGTGAATTGTCGTGTGCCAAGAACACGAGGGACGGGCACTACCGACCCTGTAAGGGCTCGATACACATCAATCTCGCGCTTTACGTCATAAACGGATCCGGCAAGGGCACCTCCACCGGTATCAAGTCTCAGCACATATGACTCATCGCCAATCTGGAGGTACCAAAGGGGTCGGGAACCGCCGGCGAACTCACGGGTGGCTCCTGCGATGGGTGATCCAATCAGGCCCTCAACCCAGTCGCGCATCTCTTCTGTAGGTGAATTCAGTGTCAACGCACTGCCTCCAATTAGATCTGCGGTCGCCAAAGCGTAACATCGGGTGGGGGTTTGAACCGATGGATTCAGCAACAGAAAACGAACACGGCGAATCGTTGATCGTCACGCAAAACGAAGCGTTGACCACCATCACGATTAATCGTCCGCATCGCGGCAACGCGATGGACGCCGACACTTCGATCGCTTTGATCGGCCTGATCAAAGATTTGCAGGCCTCCGGTGAATGCAGATCAATCTTGTTGCGAAGCGAGGGCAAGCACTTCTGCACTGGTGCCGATATCTCGTCATCCAAACGTGACACCAAAGCCCCACGGCCAACGGCTGGTCACATGCTGCGCAGTTTGGCCGCCGGTCCGCACAAGCTCATTGAGACCCTGTGGAACTGCTCGCTGCCGATTGTTGCCGAAGTAAAGGGCCGCACTTCTGGCATGGGACTTCACATGGCGCTTGCCTGTGACTACACCGTGTGTGCCGAGAGCGCTTCTTTTGCTGAACCATTTGTCGAGCGTGGATTCAGTGTGGACAGCGGTGGCAGCTGGCTGGTGCCGAGGTATATCGGCATCGCTCGCGCGAAGTCGCTTTTGTATCGGGCCCAACCAATTGATGCTGCAACTGCAGGTGAGTGGGGTCTTGTAACCGAAGTTGTCGCCGATGACCAACTCGCTTCGCGCTCAGAGGCAATTGCCAGGGAGCTCGGCGCAGGCGCCACGTTTGCAATCGGTGTAACCAAGTCATTGGTACATCGCAGCATGTACACATCGCTTGAGGATGCCTTGGTCAACGAGTCTTATGGTGTCGAGATAACAATCCGCAGCGATGATTTCAAAGAAGGCATGAGCGCATTCATGGGTAAGCGCAAACCCAACTTTGAAGGTCACTGATTCACTTCCGATCCAAAGAGAGTTGTGCAATGAAATCCATCAATGTTGAGATCGCTGAAGGCATCGCCACGGTCACCCTTGATCGTCCTCCGGTAAATGCGGTCACTAACGAGGCAATGCAGGAAATGGCTGAAGTGTTCAATTCCTTTGCCGACAATCGTGAAGTTCGTGTGGCGATCTTTACGGCAGCCGGTGATCGCGCATTTATGGCAGGTGTTGACCTTAAGTCAGTTGCTTCAGCGCCCGGAGAAGAAGCACCGCTTAGCTCTCTCACTGATTCAGGAGCGATAAGCCGTAGTGCAATGTGGGCGATCACGGATTGCGCAGTGCCAGTTATCGGTGCCATAAATGGCCCAGCCATCGGAGCTGGCTTGGCCTTCGCCGCGTGTTGCGACATCATCATCGCTTCAGAGAATGCGTCGTTTGGAGCAACTGAGATCAACGTTGGTCTGCTTGGTGCGAGCGCCCATGTTTCGCTGTTGGTCGGGCGCCACAAAGCACGTGAGATGTTCTTCACCGGCGAGATGGTTTCAGCAGCAGAACTGCAGCGTCTTGGTGCGGTTCGTGCGGTGGTGCCTCGCACGGAACTTGAGGCAACGGCGCGTGAGCTCGCCAAAACCCTCGCATCAAAGAGTCCACTTGCAATGCGCCTTGCGAAAGCATCGATGAATCAAGTTGAAGATCTTCCACTCAAAGAGGCGTATCGCATTGAGCAGACCTATACCGAGAGGCTCGTGAAGTTTGAAGATTCCGCAGAGGCACGCGCCGCCTTTTTTGAAAAGCGTGAGCCCAATTGGAAACTGCGGTGAGTAATTCCTGATGGATGCCTCACGCCTCGGCCCTGCTGACGACAACTTTCACGCACCACCAGATGACTCTTGGTGGTTTCACGAAACTTGCTGGTTTTGGTTCTATGTGCCTGAACGCAAAGTTGGTGGCTGGTTGTACAACTGGATCCGACCCAATATCGGCGTGTCGGGTGGCGGATGCTGGGTGTGGGATGACACCACGCATGTGCATTGGGAAGTTCCGTACTACGCGAACTACACGAATCTGAAGTTGCCAGCAGAACGCGATTTGCGTGACTTTAAGTTTCCATCAGGAGTGCGAGTTACAGCTCTTGAGCCACTGACCAAATACCAGTTGCAATACAGCGATGCTGATCGCATTGCACTTGACCTGCAATTTGATGCGGTAATGCCACCATGGGTTAGTGGTTCCGTTGATGAATCTGGGGTGATGCATCCGCATCACTTTGATCAAGTTGGAAGAGTTACAGGATCACTGGTTCTCCACGGAGAGAAGATGTCTGTTAACTGTCTTGCGATCCGTGATCGCACATGGACGCTGCGCTCGGAACGCTGGCGCGACGGTGGCGGCTATGGATACACCAATGCCGCAGCCGAGTCCGGCGAGGCGTTTTTGGTCGTCGGCGCCGATCAACTCCGTGGCTATCTCGCACTTGATGGTGAACGCCACGCCATCACCGAAGGCATACGTGCCGTTGAGCGCTCACCGAAGACTGGGCACCCTGTGAAAGTCCATGTGAGTGCTCGCGACGAAGCAGGCCGTGATCTTGATGCGACAGGTGAAGTTGTAAGCACAATGCTTATGCCGATCCCCGGAGTGCACGCACTTGTGTGGACATCGTTAATGAGTTGGACTATTAACGGGGTTGCTGCGTGGGGCGAAGATCAAGAGCCATGGCCCACCGCTGAGTGGGCGAAGTTCAAACGAGGAGAAATGAAATGACTGACAAACACCTGACCATGCCGGACTATCCGTGGTTTGAGAACTCGGTTCTTAAGCGCGACGATGAAGGTTTGGCTCGCCATGCGGCGAACTATCTAGCGACAACAACCGACGAGGTATCTGCTGAGCGATTCTTGTTTGGTTATCTTCCGGTGGTTGTATTCGCTGAACTCCTCGATCAGGATGCTCAACCAGATCTCGGATCAAGCCTTTGGATGATGCATCTTTCGGGTTACTTCGGTGGGCGCTGGCTGCGTGGCGAAATTGCAGCAGCACAACCCCAAGCAATGCTCGTCAGCTTCTCACTGCCACCATCGCAGGAGGCGTTCAACGTTCCGATTGCACGAGTCACCGACCTCATGGCCAAGGCCAATTCGACTGATGCCGATGCACTTGCTGCGGCACATAAATCGCTGTTTGATGAGCCGTCATCGGTGGAGGGCGCTGAACCAATTCGTGGCCTCGGGGACACCTTTGGTTACAACGCTGGTTACATGCTCGAGATCCTTGCCGCGCCGCCAGTGGGCATCGCAGTACCAGACCGCTTTCAGGTGACATGTAGTCGACTGATGAGTTGTGACTACGCATCGCCGAAGCTTGCAGCAATTGCCAAACTGCGTCCGATTGCCGAAGCCCTTGATCGCGGTGATGCGGGATACAAAGAACTGAACAACGCACTGCAGTCCATCCAAAGTGAGGGCATCGTGCGGGGCCGCGCTGTATGGAGTACTGGACTATCAGTACAAGGTTTTGGTCAAGTGGCTTATGACCAACTACTGGATGTGAGCTCTTCGTTCCTGGAAACCGTTGAAGCAACCGCTCTCACTATGGTCAGCGCCACAGTGAATGCCAACGCTGCGCAAGCGCGTGTGGGTGCTCGCGCTCACTCTGCGATGGTGGTGTGGCTGGCGTCGTACATGGCGGGCCTACTAAACGGCGAAGGAACAATCGAAATTCCTCAGCTCCCATCCTGATCAGCGCCTTAAGTGATTAGTGCTCCTATTAAAGGGAGCGTTACGAAAGCCAGCAAGGTGCCGGCACCGACCGTGAAAGTTGCGACTTCGGTGTTGAGACCCGAGCGCGCTGCTAGGAGTCCGGCCATCACCATTGGTGGCACTGCGATCTGCAATTGAGTGACATCCCAAGCAATGCTTGACGCGTCACCAACCAGTGCAACCACCAAAATCGCAACGGTGGG
>CAIYHK010000194.1 GCA_903925985.1 uncultured Actinomycetes bacterium | reverse complement strand
CGATCAGCACTAAAGAGTGTCCACCAGTCAACATGGCCCGTTGTGTCTTCGCGCCACGATTCCGTCGAACAATCCTCTGCTCGGCGAAATACTGCCTTTTCAATCCCCATAAGGCGCAACTTACTACGCGTGGGAAACGCCTGTGACGGGGAACAACTCGCGCAGTGCAGTGAGTTGCTCGATGTAATGCTCGAGTGAATGGTGAACAAAACGTGCCTCAAGTGTGGTCATTCCGGCATCCACCAAAGCTGCAACCTCTTCTCGCGTTTTTTCTGGATTCTCGATGGGATCAAGAGGAGTTGATTGCAGAGCAACTTCAAGAGCACTGGTTCGCGCATTCCAGTCCTCAGACTCACGTGCACTTTGGAGCATCTCGTTCAATTTCTCCAAACTCAAGCCAAATGGGGCCCAGCCATCACCGAGTGCTACCGCTCGACGCAAGGAAATACCCGTGCGACCGCCAATCCAAATTGGCACATCGGTCCGTGGCGCAACTGGATCAATTACAAATCCTGAGAAGTTGTAATGGCTTCCACTGTATGACGGTTCTGATTGCCCATACGATGCCCGAATCGCACGCAGGGCATCATCGCCCGATTCACCACGCCCAACAAACTGCGCACCAAGAAGATCAAATTCCTCCTGCAACGAACCAACACCAACACCAAGAATTAACCGGGAGTTGCACACCCGATCGAGCGTGCCGTAGCGCTTCACGATCTCCAATGGATGGTTATACCCAAGAACAAGAACAAAGGTTGCGAATTGAATGGTGTCGGTAACTGCTGACAGGTATCCGAAAACTGAAAGTGGATCCCAATAGGTTCCACCTCTCACCTTCACAATTTCTGTGGGGATGGCAACGTGTTCACTACAGGTGACGTGGTCGTAGCCGAGTTGCTCTGCGGCAATAGCAATTCGTGCCACTTCAGAAATGCCAGCAGTGTCTTCCCAGGTTGCATGTGACTTTGGTAGACGAGTCAGAACCGGCGTGATCAAACCAAGTTTCATTTGTTAAACCAATCCCACTCAAATGGCTCGATCGACTCAAGCGGGCCAGCGTAAATAGGTTTCATCGTTCCATCTTGCCAGCGCTCACGCACCAGTGCTTCAAGGCGACCCGCAACTGCAACGGGTTCGTCATCAAGCCAGCAAACAGTTATGCGTCGCGTGCCCTCATTCCATCCAGGGCCTTGTAACCGCGGGTTTGAAACAAACTGCCAGATACCTGCCACACCGGGGACCTCGCACGCACGGTCGTTCCAGGATGTGTGGAGATTCTGAATCCATGAATCAAGTTGGTCGAGAGCAACTTCTGAATTTGGTTCCTCAACGATCACATACACACCTTTATTCGGTCGGTACGGAATTGACTCTGGATGTACCAGAACACGGCGTGCGGCATGGGCATCAAGCCATTGATGCGGAGCCACGAGCACTGCTCGTCTGTGTGCATGAAACCGACCAAGGGACCGCAGTTCATAACCAAGATCCGAAAATGAACGCAAGGTGCTCTCAACTGGATCGGACATCAAATAAAGAGTGATGTAGTGGGTGGCATCAACGGGCTCTTCTGCAACAAGGCGAGCACTTGCGCATTCGGGGGTTGATACCCAACGCTGACCATGAACGATCCCTGGGATCCTGTACTGCTCTGGCATGTGGTCAAACTGATGCCACTCGTTATAGGCGTGGTGCTCGTTTGGATCCGTGATCTCCGTAAACGAAAAGAAGCCAATTTTTACTCGGTTCATTAATCACCACACCCTGACATTGAGACTGCAAATCATCACTGCAAAAGTACCCCACTCCCCCATAGGACACCATTGAGGTCGGCCAAAACTGCTGCGCTATCTTATGTTATGAACAAGAAAAAGTGGTTGCGTCGTTTTGTTGCTGGCGTGTTGATCGCCAGCGTCGTTGTGGTCAGTGGTGCTGATTTATCACCCGTTTCAGCAGTAGATGAGTCAGTTGCCACTTTTCCTGCATCGCAAATAGCTGCCGGGGCTTACCATACATGCGCTTTGGTCTCCAATGGCACAGTCAATTGTTGGGGCAATAACCAAGTTGGCCAGTTAGGAACCAACGGCCCCGGACTCGCCAGCGTTCCAGTTCGAATTACTGAAGGTGCGCTCGCCAACAAGACGGTCATCCAAATTGCCGCTGGGGCCAACCATAATTGCGCGCTGATCTCGGATGGCACAGTCGCCTGCTGGGGTGAAAACCTTCAGGGGCAGCTCGGTTTGGGAAACACAACCAATAGCAACATCCCTGTCGAAGTAACTGGCGGCTCACTTGCCGGCAAACAAGTGATTCAGATAAGTGCTGGCGCAATGCACACATGCGCAGTGATCGCTGATGGCACAGTCGCGTGCTGGGGTGATAACTATTTCGGGCAGCTCGGGACTAGT
>CAIYHK010000193.1 GCA_903925985.1 uncultured Actinomycetes bacterium | reverse complement strand
TTGCTTGGTGGAACTCACGGTCAATGAGGCGGAACTCTTCGATTCCGCTTGCTTGACGATTGGCAATTTCTGAAATCTGGCGTCTCACACTTGCGCTCGCGCGCTCAGCAACGAGTCCGGCAAGCGCGGGTTCAATCACGCGGCGCACTTCAAACAAGTTGCTGATCGTTGCTTTGCGAGTGTCAATTGCGAGTTCCAAAGCGGGTGCGGCACTCGCAATTACTGCACGATTGCCCTTGCGCACTACGTAACCCGACGCTATGAGTCCTTGTATTGCCTCGCGCACCGAGGTGCGGCCCACTCCAAACTCGTCACATAACACGCGTTCTGCAGGTAGGAGATCACCAACTTTGAGTTCATCTCTGCGAATTGCATCAATGATGCGTTCACGAACATCGGCCGCGATTGTGCGGCGCTCTACGTGTTCAAATGTTGAATTACTCACGAGAGTCCGTGTTTCGCGAAATATTTGCGGTCAGCTTCAAGATCCAGCGGGCGAATAATCGCTTGGTGTGCCATGTCTCCCCAATGATCAGGCGGAACTAGCCACATAACTTCGAACTCATGGCCGTCAGGATCAAGTGAGTAGAGACTCTTGTTGACGCCGTGGTCGCTTGCGCCGACCAACGCGCCAGCCGCGGCAAGTTTCAATCGCATTTCCTCAAGCTCAGTAAGCGTGGCTACTTCCCAGGCAATGTGGTACATCCCAACCGTGCTCTTGCCAGCCGGGCTTGGACCAGCGCCTGAGCCGATTGCAAAGAACGCGATGTCATGATGATTCTCAGAAAGCGGAGCGCGCATAAATAGGTAGTGCCCACCCGGATCCTCGGACATGGTTTCGAAGTCGAGCACCTCGGTGTAGAACCGCTTCGTCACTGCGATGTCGCGTACGTAGAGCACCGCATGGTTCAAGCCTTTGATCGGCAACTTTCATCCCTCCGCTGGAATCAGGACCATGCCACTTCAGCCACCAGGGCTTAGGGGCTCGGTCTGATTGTCAGACCATAACACCGCGACCAAATGGTCGCAAATGGGAACACCGCGACCAATTGGTCGCAAATGGGTCTATTCAGCGGCCTCTTGGCGTCGCTCACGCATCCTGTTTGCAACTTTGCCAAGACGCTCAACGTGCTTCAGTAATGACTCGCGGGCCTGTTCGGCTGCTGCGGTCAAGCCCTGCACTTTGTCCACTGCCCACTGCTTGGTAACGAGCGGCTCAATGATTCGATCGTGGTGAACACTGAGGTCATAGATGCCTTCATTGGCGATCTGTCGGGCGTGTTCAGAAAACCCTGGGATGCCAGTACCAGGCATGGCGAAGTTGCGAATCTGACTAGAAAGCGACTCCATCGCCCGACTCGGATTGAGCTTGAAAAGTGATGTCACGAGGTCGCGATAGAACAAGTGGTGCTTGTTCTCATCGGCAGCGAGACGCATCATCACTTCATAACCAGCTGGATCCTCTAACGCGGCGCCGGTGTTCCTATGCGACACGCGGGTAGCGAGCTCCTGCACTGCCACGTAGCACATTCCATCAACTGCATTCTCCGGCTCGGGAACCAAACCACTGCTGACCTGCGCCATGCGCGCCTGCTCCAGCTCCGATGGATCCACCAATCCACTGATGGTTACGTAATCACGCATGGCTATTGAGTGGCGCCCTTCCTCGGCAGTCCACCTACGACCCCACTCACCCCAAGCCGAGTCGGACCCGAAGATTCTCGAAAGTGTGCGTGAATACCAAGGAAGGTTGTCCTCAGTGAGGAGATTCACCATCAAAGCCGAGCGCACGCCGGGTGCCACCGAATCACGGCGGTAGCCGAATCCTCGCTCGCGTAATTCATTCCCACGTTCCCACGGAACAACTTCGTGTGGGAACCATTCAATGGCGCTCTCAAGGTGCCGCTCCAGCAGTTGCTCGGCAACTGGAGTCAACTCATGAAGTACTGCGGCATCCTGCATTGAGACAACCTAGGTCAAATTTGTCCCAATACACAGTCAGAGTGACAGATCGTAAGGTGAGAAGTAGTGATATTTGATATTCAGATGAACCAAGGGACAGCACCGTGGCCAGTTGTCCGTGCAGCACTACACCAAGCCGAAGATGCAGGCTTTGCAAATGCGTGGGTTCTTGACCACATCTCATCGTTTGGTGACCCCGATATCTCAATGCTCGAGTGCTTCACCACACTTGGTGCGATGGCTGAATCAACTTCAAGAATTGGTATCGGCAGCCTGGTCGTCAATGCACAATTGCGCAATCCATCGCTCTTGGCTGCATGTGCCACTTCAGTACAGAACATCTCTGGAGGACGCTTCACACTCGGCATCGGTGCAGGTGCAGCACCAACTGGGCGGTGGAGCGCTGAGATGCAAGAGATAGGAATTGTCTCACCCGCACGCATGTCTGAACGCCACGAACATCTTCGCCAAGTACTTGCTACATGCCGCTCGCACTGGAGTGGTGAAAAACAAAATATGCCTAAGCCAATTACTCCTCCACCAGTGGTACTGGGTGTCAACTCAGTTGAACTTGCTGACACTGCGGTTGGCATTGCCGATGGTGTGAACATTCGATCCAACCACCCCAAGCTTGAGGAGATTGTCACCCGGGTTCGATCCAAAACTGCAAACCGGCCAGATTGGTCCACTTCGGTCTGGGCAATGTGGAACACAGCCCTTCTAAACGACGGCGATTCTCGCGTCACTCGTTGGGCGGAAATCGGCATCAACCGCGTGGTGCTTGTGTGGACTCCGAAGGCTGGGTCAATTGCTGAAATTGGCCGCGTTAATCAGTGACGATCGGTAAATCCGAAACACGCTCTCAAATTCGCATCAGTTAAAACTTGGCTTGGAGTACCAACTGCAACCACTCGGTGCGCCAACAACATGACGAGGTCTGCATCTTCTGCATCTTCAAGATCGTGCGTGGCTAGCACCACCGCACAACCCCTACTGCGTTCTTCACGCAATATTTGCTTAACTGCTTCGCGCCCATTGGCATCAAGACCTGCGGTCGGCTCATCAATCAACAAGACATCAGCTTCACGTGCAAGTACTTGAGCAAGATGTGTGCGTTGCTGTTGACCACCTGACATCTCTGCCAACGATCGATTGGTAATGGCATCAACACCAGTGCGCTTCATCGCTTTATCAACAGCTTCGGAATCAATTGCGGTACTGCGACCCAGTAAACCTTGGCGCGCAAAGCGACCCATGGCCACGATGTCTTTTGCTCGCAATGGCAAAACTCCTGAAGTTTTTGGATGTTGAGGCAAGTAAGCCACATTCTCGGGACTTGACCCAGGCAACTCCCCCAAAACCAAAACCTCGCCATCAACGGGCGAGATGATGCCCGCAAGTGTCTTTAGGAGCGTGCTCTTCCCTGAACCATTGGTGCCGATTAACACCATCAAGCCACCTGGTTGAAGATCAAAGTCCACGTGTGAAATCACACCCAGGTTGCCGTATCCGGCACAGAGTGACTTGGCCACGATGCTCGCGCTCATCAAAGACCCCTACCTGGTACCGCGTGATTGTGATCATGGTCGTGCGTGTGCAGGTGGTGCCCGACCTCGATCTCACGTGGTCTGCTGAGGCGAATCACTTCTTGAATGGTCATAACCACAAGAAAGATTGCTACCGCCACAACAATCACAGTGGCCCCAGCTGCAAGATCCGCGTGATAACTAATCGTCAAGCCCGCGTAGGTAGAAACACACCCCGTGATGAACGCAATCAGCATCATTGTCTGCAGTCTGCGAGCAAGCAGAGCGCCCGTTGCCGCTGGCGCAACCAGCATCCCAAAGACAAGCAACGTGCCCACGGCATTGAATGAAGCAACCACGGTCACCCCGATCAGTGCATGCAGGACAATCTGCGTCTTAGAAGGTGAGAACCCTGAGGTGCGAACGAGGTCGGCGTCCATGCATGAGAGAAGAAACGGGCGACGCGCCACGTACACGACTGCACCGACCACAAGCACAGTAATTGCCAGCCAGAAGATGCGTGCAGTTGACACTGCGAGAATCTCGCCAAAGAGCACCTGTGTGAGATCACCGCGAAAGTCATCTGATTTTGAGATCACCATCACGCCAATCGAAAGCATCAACACAAACATGAGGCCAATGGCTGTGTCATTACTCAATCGTGTGCGCTTTGATACCAGTGCAACACCACCCATCATCACGCCCGCCCCCACAAATGCGCCAAGAATCGGCGACAGCCCAGCGAGTGTTGCAGTTGCCACGCCTGGCAAAACTCCGTGCGCAAGTGCATCACCAACGAATGACATTCCCCGGAGCACCACGAACGTGCCGACGAGAGCGCACACAGCACTGACCAGTACCCCCGCTAGCAGGGCGTGCCACATGAACTCGTTGTCAGAAAAAGGGGCTATGAGTGCATCGTGCAAAGAACTAGATCAACTCCCAGTCAGAGCAGTGACAATACCCGCCACATAGTCGACATAACTTCCAGAATCGGGCAGAGATTCAATCGGGAGTTCACGCACAGAATTTGAATCGGCACTTGCAAGAAACTCAAGAACTTCAGTTGCTTCACCGGCCTCAACAACAACCACAATTGAGGGGTCACCCTCAATTAGGGCATTCAACTCTGCGAGATGCTGAGCCGAGGGTCCCGCTTCGGTTGAGAGGCTGTCAATCACTGACCCAACAATCTCACAGCCAGTCATTTCACAAAAGTATCCAAGGAATTCATGGCCCGTGATCACCTTCTGCTCTGATAGGTCAGACTCGTTGGCTACGTCCATTGCTTCTTGCAGTAATGATCGAACCGCATCTTCGTTTGCAGTCCCATCTACGGACAGCTCCTTGATAGCCGATAACAGCTCGGGAACAATTTGTGTCATCTGTTCAGGTGAAGTGAAGAAATGTGGATCGTCAGCAGGAATCAAACCATTCTCTGGCAAGACAATGTGATCGGCGGCCACAAACACCGCATCACCGTTGTCGATACGTGCTTCGATCGCCGCCTCCAGACCTTCTTCAAACCCAAAACCGTTGACCACTAAGAGACTTGCGTTGTTCAACTTCTCGATGTCTTTGGCACTCGGCTCAAAGTCATGCACCTCTGTGCCATTTGGGATAAGTACCTCAACAGACACGTCGCTCGGCGCTGCCGCTTTGACTACCGCACCAAGGATTGCGTGGGATACCACGATCGTGGCGCCAGGGCCGTCCGCCTCCTCACCGCTTGAGCAACCGGCAGCCAGGAGACCAACAACGACAAGAGCTTTTTTCATAATAAGAACCATTCCCAAAACTATAGCCACAGTTAGGTCGTCTGTCCACAACTACCGTCAAAGGGATGGTCAACGGCTTCCTGCACCCATTCGCCAAGCCCACGCGCACGGACTTCGTGAAGATCGTGCGCGGTCGCGGTGCACTGGTGTGGGACTCAGAGGGCAATGAATACGTCGACGGCATGGCGAGCCTTTGGTACTGCAATGTTGGTCACGGACGAGCAGAGATGGCCGCCGCTATTGCAGCGCAAATCGACAAGATCGAGGCCTACTCGTGTTTTGATCCTTTTTCTAACGAGCCCGCAGAGGAACTCGCAGAAGTTCTTCTCACTCTCTCCCCTGTTGCTGACGGCCGCGTTTTCTTTTGTGGTTCGGGTTCAGAAGCTGTTGACACTGCGATGAAACTTGCACGCCTCGCACACGTGCAAGCTGGGCATCCCGAAAAGACACTGATCATTAGTCGTGAGCGCGGATATCACGGCACCAACTACGGCGGAACGAGTGCCCAGGGAATCGCTCCAAACCGAGTTGGGTATTCACCTCTGGTACCAGATGTTGTTCAAGTACCTAGCGATGACCTTGAAGCAATTTCTACCTTGATGGCATCACGGTCAGGTGAAATTGCCGCTGTCCTGTGGAGCCCGTGCAAGGTGCGG
>CAIYHK010000192.1 GCA_903925985.1 uncultured Actinomycetes bacterium | reverse complement strand
TTCCTGCACGCGACGAGCAACGTTGTAGTGACGATCACCGACAACTTCTGGCGAGAGAATTGTTGAGGTCGATGCGAGTGGGTCCACCGCTGGGTAGATACCAAGTGAAGCAATCTGACGGCTGAGTTCAGTGGTTGCATCCAAGAAGGTGAACGTAGTGAACGGTGCTGGGTCGGTGTAGTCGTCTGCAGGCACGTAAACGGCTTGCAGCGAAGTAATCGAACGACCACGGGTCGATGTGATTCGCTCCTGCAACTGACCCATTTCGTCAGCGAGTGTTGGCTGGTATCCCACGGCTGATGGCATACGACCGAGAAGTGTGGACACTTCGGATCCAGCCTGCACGAAACGGAAGATATTGTCTACGAACAACAACACGTCTTGGTTCTGGACGTCACGGAAGTACTCCGCCATGGTCAACGCAGACAATGCAACGCGAAGACGGACTCCCGGTGGCTCGTCCATCTGACCGAAAACGAGTGCGGCCTTTTCGAACACGCCTGACTCTTCCATTTCAAGACGCAGGTCGGTTCCTTCACGGGTGCGCTCACCCACGCCGGCGAACACCGACACACCACCATGCTTGGAAGCCACGCGGTTAATCATCTCGGTGATGAGAACGGTCTTGCCCACTCCTGCACCACCGAACAAACCGATCTTTCCACCGGCGAGATATGGGGTGAGAAGGTCGATGACCTTAATGCCGGTTTCGAACATGCGCTTTGACGGCTCGAGGGTGTCAAATGCTGGTGCTGGACGGTGAATCTCCCACCGCTCTGTGTTGGCAAACTTTGCCGGGTCGTCGTCGAGTACGTCGCCCCACACGTTCCACACATGACCAAGGGTCGATGAGCCAACTGGCACCTGGATGCCGTGACCGGTGTTGCGCACCGCGGTACCACGGGTAAGGCCGTCGGTTGGCTTCAGACAAACAGCGCGTACTCGGCTGTCACCGAGCTGCTGTGCGACCTCAGCCAAAATCACGTTCGGCTTTCCATCCACCATCACGGTGAACTCAAGCTCGGTGTTCAGTTCGGGCAGCGCACCACGTGGAAACTCCACGTCGATAACTGGACCTGCAATGGCGACAACTCGGCCGTCCTTTAGGTCTTCATTGGATGCAGTCATACTCATTTTGATTTCTCCTGCTCAGATTCTTCCGCTGGTGAGATTGTCTTCAAGTGCGAGTTCGATGAGACGCGCGGTCTCGTCTTTGTCGCCTGACGACAGTGCTTCCGCACCGCCGACGATTTCCATAATTTCTGTCGTGATCGAGTCCTGGCGCGCGCGGTTCATGATGCGCGACAAGTTCTTGATCAACTCTTCTGCGTTGTCAGTTGCGGACTTCATTGCGCGCTGACGGAACGCGTGTTCGGATGCCGCTGCATTCAAAAGCGCGGCATAAATGCGTGCTTCGACATAGCGCGGCAAGAGGTGGTTCAGGATCGTGGTCGGATCTGGTTCGTATTCGTAATCAGCAGACGTTCCCTCTTGACCACCCGCGGCAACGGCTTCGGTGTCAAGCGGAACGAGCGGACGCAGAACAACTTCTTGCGAACCCGCAGAAATGAAACGCGTGTAAACGAGCTCCACTTTGTCAACCGCACCAGACACAAACAGGTCAACCACGTACTGGCCGATTGCGATCGCGTCTGCATGTGCTGGGCTGTCTGAGAAACCAGCAAAACCTTCGCCGAGTTTGTAGTCGCGGAAGCGTAGGTACGACTCAGCCTTGCGACCAATTGGAACCACGATGTAGTTCTTGCCCGCAAGCACATCGGCTTTGACTTCACCTTCAACCGCACGCAGAACACCAGTGTTGTAACCACCACAAAGACCACGGTCTGCAGTTACTGCCACATAACAGGTGGTCTTAACTTCGGAGCGACCCGCCAGGAATGGTGTGTCACGTGATGCGCCAGCGGCTGCGAGGTCACGAACTACGGCGGTGATCTGTTCCGAATACGGAACAGCCGCTTGTACTCGCTGCTGGGCCTTGACGATGCGGGACGCTGCGATCAACTCCATTGCACGAGTGATCTTCTTTGTCGCCTGCACCGACCGAATACGGCCACGCAGAATTCGTTCCTGACCTCCTGCCATCTAGATCACTCCGTGGCGAGGGTCTTGTTGCTTGCGGCGGCGCCGAGCTCTTCCGCATCAGTTGCGGTCGGATCAGCGGCACCGGCAGCAGTGGCCGATGTCTTGAATGTCTTCTTGAATGCTTCGATGATTCCAGCAAGATCGGATGGCACATCCGACTTTGGATCCTGACGAATGCCGGCCAACAACGCACCGTGACGGGTACGCATGTGATCGAGCAACTCGGACTCAAAGCGACGCACATCAACCACCGGCAAATCGTCCAGATAACCCTTGGTGCCAGCGAAGATTGAAACGACCTGCTCTTCAACTGGCATTGGGCTGTTGAGTGGCTGCTTAAGCAACTCAACCAAGCGGTAGCCGCGCTCAAGCTGAGCTTTCGAAATGGCGTCCAATTCTGAACCGAAGGTTGCGAAAGCTTCGAGCTCACGGAACTGCGCGAGGTCAAGTTTCAATGTGCCTGACACGCTCTTCATCGACTTGATCTGTGCCGCACCACCTACGCGCGACACTGAGATGCCCACGTCGACAGCAGGGCGCACACCTGACTTGAACAGCGAGTCCTGCAGGTACACCTGACCGTCGGTGATTGAAATCACGTTGGTCGGAATGTACGCCGATACGTCACCGGCTTTGGTCTCAATTACCGGCAATGCGGTGAGTGACCCTGCACCATTGGCGTCGCTCAACTTCGCTGCACGCTCGAGCAAACGGCTGTGTAGGTAGAAGACGTCTCCTGGGTATGCCTCACGACCTGGTGGGCGACGCAGAAGAAGCGCGAGTTGGCGGTATGCCTCTGCTTGCTTGGAGAGGTCGTCGTAAACCACGAGTGCGTGCTCACCGTTTTCCATCCAGTGCTGACCCATCGCGCAGCCACCGTATGGTGCGAGATATTTGAACGGTGCCGGATCAGATGCGGGAGCCGCAACAACAACGGTGTACTCGAGTGCACCAAACTGACGCAGGGTCTCCACGGTCTGGGCAACTGTTGAGCCCTTCTGACCGATCGCAACATAGATGCACTTAACGCCAAGACCCTTTTGGTTGAGGATCGTGTCGATTGCAATGGTGGTCTTACCGGTCTTGCGGTCACCAATGATGAGTTCGCGCTGTCCACGACCAATTGGGGTCATTGCGTCAATGGCCTTGATGCCAGTTTGCAACGGTTCGTGCACGGGCTTACGGCCCATGATGCCTGGAGCTTGAACCTCAACGCGGCGGGTGATGCCGCCAACGATGTCGCCCTTGCCGTCGATTGGCTCGCCGAGTGCGTTTACAACGCGACCAAGCAGAGCATCGCCGACCGGCACCGAAAGAATGCGGCCAGTTGCCTTCACGGTCTGGCCCTCTTCGATGTGATCCGCATCGCCGAGAACAACAGCACCGATTGCGTGCTCGTCAAGGTTGAGCGCGAGACCGATTGTGCCGTCTTCGAATTCAAGCAACTCGTTCACTGCGCAACCGGGAAGACCGCTCACGCGAGCGATACCGTCGCCCACTTCGGAGACGCGGCCGACTGTCTGCTTGTCATAGTCGGGCTTGTAGCCCTCGAGACCTTTTGCAATCGACGCTGCAATGTCTGTTGCGGAGATTTGTAGATCTGCCATGTCTTGGTTTCCTTTTCTCAGATCCTGGACTTCAAGTCTTCGATGCTCTTGCGAACACTCACGTCAATGACGTCATCACCGACGGTGGCAACTACGCCACCCACAACCGAAGTGTCGACAACAAATTGCGGAGCAATCTGTGTGCCAGCTTTCTTGGTCAATGCCGAAGCGATACGCGCTTTCTGATCGTCAGACAGCGACACCGCGGTGCGTACAACGGCGACTTCTTTGTTCCCTGAATGCGCAGCGCGCTTAGCGAATGCATCAACAATCGCTGACAACTCACTCACTCGACCAGCACCCACGATCATCGAAACAATCTGAGTGGTGGTAACACTCGCCTTGCCGCCGAGGAGATCCTCCACGATTGCCTGACGCTTCTGGGCCGGGATGAACGAGTCACCGAGCGCTGTGCGCAAGGCATCGCTACTTTCAAAAGCATTCTTTGCCTGCGAGAGTTCTGCGGCGACTTGCTCGACACTTTCCTCAGCGCGGGCGATCTCAAACAACGCGCGTGCGTAACCTTCGATACGTGCTTGGCTCATCGCTATGCACCTACCTTCGAGATGAAGCCCTCAATGAGGTCTTGCTGAGTCTTTGCATCGAGGGTCTCGCGAGTTACGCGTTCGAGTACCGCACTACTGAGGCGTGCGATCTCACTGCGAAGTTCATCGTTGCCTCGGCCCTGCATGTTGCCAATTTCGGCACTTGCCTTTGCTTCAAGATCCGCTAGTTCTGCTTGGAGACGCGCACGACCATCGGCGAGCACTGCTGATGCTTGTGCATCGGCTTCAGCAAGAACCTTCGAGCGCTCAGCAGCAATGTCACCGAGAGCCGAGCGGATACCAGCAGCATCACTTTCAGCCTTCGACTTCGCTGAGCTTGCGGCATCGAGTTCTTTTTGAATTCTTTCGGTGCGCGCACCAAAAGATTTCTTCGCCATCGGCAAAGCAAATTTTCCAAGCGCAGCAAAAACCAAGATCGACGAAATTCCGCCGTAAATGATCTCCGCTTTCTCTGGCCATAGCCAGTGAATCGATTGGCTTGGATCCGAGGCCAAAACTGCACTGAGAATTGAACCAATCATCGCGAACCTCCTGCCATTGCATCGGCGATTGCGCGTTCCACAACTGCTGCATCAGGAGCACGGCCCACTGACAATTCCGTTGCCCGAGTCACCACTGCCGACACCGCAGCAGTGATCTGGGAACGGTTTGCTTCGCGTGCTGCACTGAGTGCTGCGTCCGCCTCACTGCGACGCGCTGCAATCCTCGAGTTCAACTCGTTGATTGCTGCCTGACGCTCAGAGTCGAGAGTCTGGCGTGCGGCGTCAACCTTTGCTGCAGCTTCGGCGCGAACGGCCACCAACGCCTTTTCGTACTCAGCCACGTCACCACGCGCGGCCGCTGTTGTGGCCTCGGCGCTTTCATGGTCGGCACGAATACCGGCGTAACGGTCATCCATTCCCTTTTTCAATTTGGGGAACAGGAAGTAACGGATCGCAACCGCCATCACCACGAAGGAAAGGCCGCCCCAGAGGAGCTCCTTGCCTTCAGGTGCGATCGGGTTGGGACCCATGTCCTGACCTTCTTCTGCCTCAATTTTCGGTGTGACGAGGCCCGTGGATTGACCCACGAGTTTCACCTGTACCGAGTTCTCACCTCTGTGGGTGATGACTGCTGTCAGCATGTCAGCTCCTGCGCTGCATTAGACGGGTAATGACTTTCCTTGAGCGTTCTTCGAATCTCAGGCGAACTTGAGAAGGATGAACACCACGAATCCGATAAGCGCAAGCGCTTCGGTAAATGCGATACCGAGGAACATCGTGGTACGAACCATGCCAGCTGCTTCGGGCTGACGAGCCATTGCCGAAACGGCCTGACCCACGAGGTAACCGATGCCAATGCCGGGTCCGATGGCTGCAAGGCCATACGCGAAACCGGCTGACGCCGCAGCTGCAATGTTCTTTTCATCTGCAGCAGTTTTGGCAACCGTGTCAACGGTCTCCGCGGCAAGTCGTGCAAGTGCTTCCATTTTTTCTTTCTCCTATGTGTCGTTGGTTTAGGGAGATCTCTTACTTGTTTTCTTCTCAGTGCTCCGGATGTACCGCTCCACCGATGTATACGGCGGTGAGGATCGTGAAGATGTATGCCTGCAGGAATGCAACCAACACCTCGAATCCGGTGAGGAAGATCAACATGAACATCGGCAATACGCCGAAGGGTACGAGAACTTTGTCGCGCGCTTGGAAAAGCGCCTCGGACAACAGTGCGAAGGTGACCAGAAGAATGTGGCCAGCGAGCATGTTTGCAAAGAGTCGCACCATCAGCGAGAACGGACGCACGATGATCGTCGAGATGAACTCAATCGGGGTCACAAGTGCATACAACGCTTTTGGCACACCAGGTGGGAAGAGAACGGACTTGAAGTAACCGCCAAAACCCTGATGCTTGATTCCAGCACCGTTGTAAATGACCCAGACAAGAATCGACAAGAACGCAGGAATCGCCATACGTGCAGTAGCGGGCATCTGCAAGATCGGGATGATGCCTGGCGCGTTACACAAATAAATGAAAACAAAAAGCGAAAGAAGGAACGGTGTCCAACCAAGACCATCACGGCCCATGGTCTGCATCACGATTCCGTTTTCAACAAACTCAACTGTGGTCTCAGCAAAGTTACGAACACCAGTTGGAGCTTTACGATGATCCTGTCGCGTAGCGAGGATAAAGACCACAATCGCGATCAGCGCTGCTGCAACTGCAATGATCCCAACTTTGTTGAGGCTCGGTGCAACTTCACGCCAGCGCAGGATTTCGTTAATCGGTGGAAACTCAAGTGCGAACACGGTGGTGTGATCCTTCGTAGTTGGTTAGATCGAATCGAGGGGCTTAACGGACTCTATGTTGGCAGATCCAGGCTTCAACCCAGGAAACGCCAGCGACGCTGCCACGTGCCGCATTTCCCAAAAAAGTAATCCAAGGTGGGTGACGATCAGCGTGATCCCAAGTGCGACAAGTGACACCCACCCTGCGTCTTTGACGAGAATTACTGCCAAGAAAATGAGCCCAAGGCGACCCAGGTAACCAAATAGGACTGCACCCATCATGAGAGCAAGTGAGATTCTCACAGTTAGTGAGATTGTGAGCGCCGCCAACATGAAGTTTAGAAGCACGATTGCAATTGCATACCCGGCCGACCAAACACCGTTCAAGCCCCAGATAACCCCGCAAACCGCCAGATACAGGGGTGTGAAAATGAGTCCCCGGCGAACAATGTCGCGGCTAACTTCCATCTCGGGCGCTGGGCCTTCAACGCGAGTGACGAAGCTGTCGCTCATGAGCCTTTGGCCTTGTGCGACGAAGCCGACATCGCATTGCGCTCGGCTTCGAGCACTTTCATGTTCGCGTCGTAGGTGTACCAAAGCTTGACGAACTGTCCGACCACCGAAAACGTGAACATCCCAATCATGAACCAGGGGGTCGTTTCCAGCCACAAATCGAGGGCCAAGCCAATGAGGAAGAAGACTGTGATGACGCCGGCAAATTCAGCCCCACGCGAGAGGTTGTCATCAGGACGAACCTTTGACTTTGGTACGGGTACCAGTGGCAACTCGGGTCCTTGGGTTTTCCGCTCAACGAGCGCGTTCACACCTTGTGAACGCACGCACAATCTATATGTCAAAAGGGTCGGAGGGCAAAACGCCTCAGGGGCGCCGACGTCGCACCTCAGGGTGCAGTGCCGTGTAAAGGGCCAAAGCCACTGCGGCCAGCACGAACACAACGAGCCGCCTACCCGCCTCGGCGAACACGAAATACAACACGAGTCCCGATAACAGTGCGGTCCATGCCCAAAGGATGAGCACACTTCGGCGTTGCCCGTGCCCAAGATTGATCAATCTGTGATGCAAATGGCCTTTATCCGCCTCGGCAAAACTTTGGCGCTTTGATGCCCTGCGCACGATCGCAAAAATGACATCGAAGATCGGCACTCCAAGAATCACCAACGGGATGACGAGTGGGGCGTAGAAGAAGTACGACTGTCCGCTGTAACTCTGTGTGCTTGGATCCATGCGACCACCAACCACGCTCGTGGAAGTAGCCATCAACAACCCGAGCAAGAAAGATCCACTGTCCCCCATAAATATTTTTGCGGGATTGAAATTATGTGGGAGAAATCCAAGACAGAGTCCGAGCGTGATGATTGACAGCATCGGGCCAAGGTTTGGTTCTGGAAGCTTGCCTCTATCGGACAGATGCGTTGAGTAAACGAAAAATGCACCAGAGGCAATTGCAACGATGCCTGCTGCGAGTCCGTCAAGACCATCGATCAAGTTGATTGCGTTTGTCATACCAAGCAACCAGAGAACTGTGACCAGTGGCGCCCAATCGTTAGACAGCACAAAAACATCAAGGAATGGAACGCGGAAGTAGAACATCGTCACGCCGGCCCACACGAGGATCATGCCCGCCACAACAGTGCCAGCAACTTTTGCTGGTGCCGAAATGTCGCGAACATCGTCCACTAAACCGACTCCGAAGATCATTAATGCTGCAAGCACCAGACCACCGGTCTCGGAGTTGTTTGAGAACAACGCATCAAACTGACCCATCGGCCAAGCCACGAGAATCGCAGCAAGAACGCCGCCCATCATTGCGATGCCACCAACGTCAGGAGTCGTAACCGAATGCACCCGACGCGCATCAGGTTCAACTACCCACCCGATACGCGTAGCAAAGCGCGCAACGAAAGGCGTGAGAACAAAAGTGACCACAGCGGCAACACCGCCGACTATCAAGTATCCCGTGATGTCACCCATTGGGTGAAGACTCTATGCGTACACCGGAAAGCGCGAACACAACGCGGCAACTTCGGCCTTAACCCCAGCTACTGCAGCCGCATCTTTGCGCTTGCGCAATGCCTCGGCTATTAACCGGGCGATTTCAGGCATTTCAGCCTCTTTCATGCCCTGAGTGGTGACCGCGGGCGTGCCGATACGTACACCGGAGGTGACGAATGGGCTACGTGGGTCATTCGGGATGGTGTTCTTGTTGAGAGTGATGCCCGCTTCATCCAGCACTGCTTGAGCTTCTTTGCCAGTTAGGTCAGCGTCAAATGGTGTGAGGTCAACAACCATCAAGTGGTTGTCGGTACCGCCAGATACGAGCCTGAATCCGTGTTTCGCCAAAGCCTCGGCGAGCGCTGAAGCGTTCTTCACGATCTGGTGTGCATAGGCCGGGAAGGTCGGGTGCATCGCCTCTTTGAATGCCACCGCCTTTGCTGAAAATGCGTGGTCTTGTGGTCAACCTTTACTACCACGGAAAACTGCTTTGACAATTTTTTGCGCGTGC
>CAIYHK010000191.1 GCA_903925985.1 uncultured Actinomycetes bacterium | reverse complement strand
TCAACCGATCAAGTTGGTCAAGCGGTTACTCGCTTGAGTTCCGAAGGATTAGCAACCGAAGTGGAAGATCAGACGACTTGTTGCTACTCGGTGCAGGACAAGGTGTGGGTACATGGCCCTGATGCCGAGCCTTGGGAGATCTACACAGTGTTATCTGATGCAGAAGTTATGCACGTTGCTGAGTCTGAGTGTTGCGGACCCACCACGGTGTCAGGAATCCAACTCCGCAAGTAGTTCGCGCACGCGTACTTCAATCTGATCGCGAATCGGTCGCACCGACTCGGCGCCTTGACCAGCGGGATCAGCTAACACCCAGTCGCGGTATTCCTTGCCCGGATAGAACGGGCATTCGTCGCCACATCCCATTGTGATTACGTAGTCCGAACTCTGTACCGCAGCATCTTCGAGTCGCTTTGGCTCAGCCCCCATCTTGTGAAGATCGATGCCTTTTTCGCGCATCACTTCAACTACCACTGGATTGATAGTCGCCGCTGGCGCGGTTCCTGCGGAGCGCACACGCACTCGGCGACCACCGAGGGTGCGCAAGAAAGCTGCCGCCATTTGTGATCGCCCCGCATTGTGGATGCAAACAAAGAGCACTTCTGGTGTGTGTCTTGGTGGCCACAGGAAATTGATCACCGGGATGGCAATTGCCAGACCGAGGAGTTGCATCACGATGAACATTGGTGCGGCTTCTGGTTTGATGCCAGCAAAGGAATCAGAAAGCATTCGTGCAACCGTGACCGCCGGATTGGCAAAACTTGTAGATGAAGTGAACCAGTAGGCGCCACCAATCCACACACCAACTGCATAGGGGATCGCGTCGGCTTTGCCAGCCCGACTACAACCATGAATCACCAACAGGAGTCCCAGCGTGGCTACAACTTCTGCGAGCCAATGTGCGCCAGACGAACGATCTTTTGTTGACAAGTTGATTGCATCCAGTTCAAACATCAGGTTCGCAACGATCGCCCCAGTACATGCACCAGCTGTTTGAACAACCGCATAACTGATCAGTGTGCTGGTTTCAATCTTGCGTTCAAACCAAGCGAATGCAGTCACTACGGGATTGAAGTGTGCACCCGATACTGACCCGAATACCAGAATCAAAGCAATCAATGCTCCAGTCGTGGCCGCTGCATTCTCCAACAGCTGTAACCCAACATCGTTGGGAGACATTCGCGTAGCCATGATTCCCGAACCAATAACAGCGATGATCAGAAACATCGAGCCAAGAAACTCAGCAACAAGTGGGCGAGATTTGGTTTTCATCATTCTCCTGAGAGTGCATGAATGCGTTCACGCAGTTCGTGGACAGTTTCATCAAATGCTTCTGGTGTCCCGACTGCTAGTGGATCGGGAATTGACCAATGCAGCCAGTCCTCACTGGCACCCATCTCTTCGTGTGCACGATCACACACGGTGATCACGAGGTATTGCTCAATGCTCATTAGGTCAATTGATTTTGGCCGTGCACCAGAAATTGAAATGCCGGCACGTCGTGCAGCGTTTACAGCTTCTGGATGTACACGCTCTGCTGGATGTGTGCCTGCCGATTCAGCACGGAGCCCAACCACAGATTTCCAAAGTGCCGCAGCGAGTTGACTGCGTGCAGAATTATGCGTGCATACAAACAAGGGTCGGTGCGCATCGGCATCAGGTGTTGGAAGTAGTCCTTCAAGTGCACCTGGAATCAAGTGCACGTAACGGCGGCGACGATCGCCATTTGAAACCGTGCGGCGGATTAGCCCGACGGATTCCAATACATCAAGATGGTGAGCGAGCAGATTCGACTCCATCGCCAGTAGTTCAACTAACTCGACGGGCGAGCGATCCGAAGTAGCGAGAGCGTCGGCGATGGCGAGCCGAGCGGGGTCCCCGAGGGCGGCGAGGCGTCGGGCGCGATCCATGTGCCCACCATAATGACTCAATGGTTATTGAGTGAAATATGCGAACCTCGGCGATTTTGTTCTGGGAAACCCCTGCAAAATAAGGGTTTGATCAGGACTTGGCACAAAAAAGAGGCGTTTGTAGAGTTGAAACCCGTGCTTGCAGGCGGTTCGCCCGTCTATGAGTTCGGTTTTTGTCCGTATTTAGAAGGAGAACGTTCTGGCTAAGCCCAAGGAAGATGCGATTGTGCTTGAAGGCACGATTTTGGAGTCGCTACCGAACGCAATGTTCAAGGTGGAACTCGAAAACGGCCACAAAGTGCTCGCGCACATTTCAGGAAAGATGCGTATGCACTACATCCGCATCCTGCCGGGCGACAAAGTCCAGGTCGAACTCACTCCATATGACCTCACCCGGGGTCGAATTACCTACCGCTACAAGTGAGAACCCCGCATGAAGGTTAAGCCCAGCGTCAAGAAAATTTGTGAAAAGTGCAAGGTCATCCGCCGACATGGTCGCGTGATGGTGATCTGCGAAAACCCGCGCCATAAGCAGCGTCAGGGCTGAGGAAGAAGGAACAAGATGGCACGTATCTCTGGCGTCGACGTACCGCGTGAAAAGCGGCTCGAGATCGCTCTTACTTATATCTTCGGCGTCGGTCGTTCGACCGCGTTGCGCATTGCAAACGAGCTCGGTTTGAATCCCGACACTCGCGTGCGCGATCTCACCGAAGATGAAGTCAACCGCATCCGCGCATGGGTTGACGCAAACCTCACCGTTGAAGGTGACCTTCGTCGCGATGTCCAGCAGGACATCAAGCGCAAGATCGAAATTGGTTGCCTACAAGGCGTGCGTCACCGTAAGGGACTCCCGGTTCGTGGTCAGCGCACACATACGAACGCTCGTACCCGCAAGGGCCCGCGTCGCACAGTGGCTAACAAGAAGAAGGTAACCCGCTAATGGCTAAGGCAGCACCGGGCGGTCGCCGCCCCCGTAAGCGCGAGCGCAAGAACGTTTCTGTCGGCGTCGTGCATATCAAGTCGTCGTTCAACAACACGATCGTTTCCATCACCGACACCGAAGGCAATGTCATCTCATGGGCATCTTCTGGTGGTGTTGGATTCAAGGGTTCGCGCAAGTCGACTCCTTTCGCAGCACAGATGGCCGCTGAAAAAGCTGCCAAGGCTGCAATGGAGCATGGACTTCGTCGCGCTGAAGTGCATGTAAAGGGCCCGGGCTCGGGTCGCGACACTGCACTCCGTTCCATTCAGAATGTGG
>CAIYHK010000190.1 GCA_903925985.1 uncultured Actinomycetes bacterium | reverse complement strand
GCCTCACGGCGTATTCACCAGCAAGTGGCTGATGAAGATCAGCGAGCTCTGGGTAAAACAATGACAACAGTGGACGCGCCACGAGTTCAGTTGTGCGCCCACCGCCGCCGAGTTCAGTTGGGCGGTGATAGTGCGCCTTCACAATCGCATTGTGATCGTCTAACAACAGAGGTGCAACCAAGCGTGTTACCCAATCGGGCTCAAAACTGGTTACGTCCGCATCACACCAAACAACAATGTCGCCTTTGCTGACAATCAGCGATGCCCACAGCGCGTTTCCTTTTCCGCGGCCCTCTCCATGCTTTTCATGGACCTCGGAAATCGGCACAACCGTTGCGCCAGCTCCGCGCGCAACATCTGCTGAGCCGTCGATTGAACGATCATCAAGGACGATGATCTCATCCACCAAACCGTTGGGGCCCCCGAGCGCATTCTTGGCAAGGGTTACCAGCCCGCCGATGGTATTTGCCTCGTCACGGCACGGAATACACAACGAAATGGTGCGTCCGGCTTTTGCCTGCACGGCACGTTCACGGGTCCACCCGGTCAAGTCAAAGATTGCTGCCACGTTTAAGTACGGTACTTGACGATGTTCTTGTACGGCGTAGTCAACGCTTCCCCCGATTCTTTGAATGCTGATTCCATTGTGATCACACCAGAAGATGCACGGCGCAGAGCCGACACTCTCATCGCCGATGGGGCAAATGGATTCGACCTCGGTGGCCAGGGCTCAACTGACAATGCAAGCGTTGTTGCCTGGCAGGAAGAGTGGTCGCGGTTGGAAGAGATCATTCCTGTGCTGTGTTCTTATGGACTGCCCGTGAGCATTGATACCTGGCGGCCTGAGGTTGCGCGGCGCGCTTTCGCAGCAGGTGTGACCGTTTTGAACGCAGCGAATGGAATGCAGACCGACGAGATGTGGGAAGTCGCCGCCGAGAACAACTGCGATGTGGTCGTACCTTTTCTCTCGGGTCCAAATCCACGTGAGATGGAGATGGTGCGCACAGACCCAATCGGCACGATGATTGAATTCTTTGAGGGCCGCCTCGCTGATGCTGATCGGTTTGGCATGCGTGCCAGGTGCATCATCGATCCGGGAACTGGGTTCGCTCCTTCAAACTGGCCGTGGGAAGAGCGATACGTGTATCAAAAGCGCGTGTATTCAAATATGAACGAGCTGCGTTGCTTTGGTCTTCCGCTTTACATCGCTCTGCCCTGGAAAGAGACCGCTCAACACGATGAGTTGTTGGAAATCATCGTTGAGCGCCAACCTGAATATGGTCGCGCTCACTATCCGGGCAAAGTGCGCCGGTTTGAGGCACGCATTCTCGGTAGCAAATAACTCAGAGGTTTTCGAGCAACCCGCGATCAGTAACTTCATCGGGTGGAAGGCTCTTTTCCCAGCCAAGTGGACACCGCTCGGGCGCAACCTGGCTCAGAGGTGCAAGAACAAACCGTCGTTCCGCATAGCGCGGATGTGGAATTGTCAACACATCACTAGTCAGCGTGATGTCATCGTAAAAAAGAATGTCGAGGTCAAGTGTGCGTGGGCCCCAATGGACCAACCGCACGCGGCCTGATGCGGCTTCGATGTCATTCAGTTGCCTAAGCAATGCCAAAGGATCAAGGTTTGTGTCAATCAGGGCAACCATATTCAGATACGCCCCTTGGTTATCGGGCCCACCGATGGGCGCGGTTTCAAAAACATGTGATTGTGCGTTAACAGGAGTGAGGCGCTCGATTCCAAAACGCAGGTTCGCAACTCGATCACCTATTGGACCATCGAGATTGCTCCCGAGAGCAACTATTGCGCGATGGCCCACGGCTTACTTGGTCCGGGTTATTGAGACAGAAGTGTTGTCAACCGTGGCCGCAATGGGTGGGCGAAGTTTGGTGACCTTCACATCCACACCATCTACCAATGGAAATCGCAACACAAGATCTGCAATTGCCTGTGCCATGCGTTCAAGAAGAATGAATTCACTGGTCTCAACGAGGGCAACTACTGCGTCACAAACATCGCCGTAGTGAACAGTGTCGTCCAGTGCGTCAGATTTTCCGGCGCGTGCAAGGTTGGCATGAATTGAAAGATCAATCTGGAGAGGCTGGCGCGCCTCGCGTTCATGTGGCAATGCGCCGATCAGCGCTACAAGCCGTAACCCGGAAATATCAATACGATCAGTTGACACGTCACCCAGCCTTGCGCCTGCGGCCACCAATCGGCAAGACGCGAAGGAGATGGTGCCATGCGCATGTCCGACAAGCCTCCACTACGTATGCGGTGTACTGGTCATTGCCACGCGTGAATGGAACTGCTTCTTTGGGTTTACTCAAAACGCGGCCGTGAGCTGGCAGGCGTGGACCAAACACATAAGTCACCAACACCAACTTGTCCTGCTCGCAGATAGGGCACGAGATTTTTGTTTCTTCACCGAAGTTTCGCGCTGCACGCATGAGTTCTGGGTGTGCATCGCACACCTGATCGCGACGAAGCCGACCCTTTTTGAATTCAATAATCAATGAACGACGCGCCAGACGGTGATCGACCACCGCCCCGCGCGATGCCCCACGCAGTGACCCCGAAGAGAACGGCGTCTGGCTCTCGCTCATCGGTTCGTCCACCACGCCTTTAATCTTTCACGGATCTCGTGGTCGCCAACAAGCCCCTCTTCAAGGCGAATTTCCATCAGGAAATCAAGTGCTTCGCCAACTTCCCGGCCCGGTCTAATTCCAAGGAACTCCATGACCTGAACGCCGTCCATCTCTGGGCGTAAAGCAGCAAGTTCCTCCTTCCCGGCGAGTTCGGCGATGCGATTCTCCAGATCATCCATGCGCTCAGACAAGAGTCGCGCTTTTTTCTCGTTCCGAGTGGTGCAGTCACAGCGAGTCAGGACGTTCAGTTCGTTCAGGAGCTCTCCTGCATCGCGCACGTAGCGGCGCACAGCGGAGTCAGTCCATCCCATCTGATACGTATGGAAACGAAGGTGCAAAGCAACAAGTTCCGTAATTGCTTCCACATCTTCATTCGGATACTTAAGTTCCCGAAGGCGGTCGCGGGTCATGCGCGCACCAACTACTTCGTGATGATGAAACGACACCCCTTTGCCTTGTTTCACCGAACGAGTCTTTGGTTTGCCTACATCGTGGAAAAGCGCAGAGAGCCGTGTGATGCGGAAATCAAAATCGTCGTGGGCGTTTGGCCGCACGTTTTCAACCACCGCCAAGGTGTGAGTCAGCACATCTTTGTGCCGATGAATGGGGTCTTGTTCCAGTCGCATCGCTGGCAATTCGGGCAAGAACATCGTTGCAAGCCCCGTATCAACTACGAACCAGAGCCCCGCTGAAGGGTGATCGGCGGTAATCAACTTGTCGAGCTCCACGCGAATGCGTTCCCGCGAGACGATTCCGAGGCGTTCGTGCAAGTCCCGAGCCGCCGTCACGAGTTCGGGCACTGGCACAAGTTCCATGCGCGCGATGAACCGCGCAGCACGCAACATTCGCAATGGATCGTCGTTGAAGCTTTCTTCGGGCGAAAGTGGTGTGCGCAACACCTTGGACATCAAGTCGACGATGCCGCCGTACGGATCAACCAGAGTTGGTGCATCGCTTGTAACTTCGAGGGCCATTGCATTGATGGTGAAGTCGCGACGCGCAAGATCGTCTTCGATGTTGTCCCCGAATCGCACTTCAGGGTTGCGTGAATCGGGAGAGTACGCCTCGGCGCGATGAGTTGTTATCTCGTAAGAGCGGCCGTTCTTTTTGAGCCCGATCGTCCCGAACTTTTCCCCTTGGGTCCACACGGTGTCGGCCCAACCAGAAACGATCGCCTTGATCTGCTCTGGATGGGCATCGGTTGTTGCATCAAAATCAATTGCATCGACATCAATCGTGCCTGAATCCAGAAAAAGGTCGCGGACGGTACCCCCGACTAGATACAAGTGGTGACCAGCGTCTGCGAACAGACGGGCCAAGGGCTTGAGTTCCTCAAGCACGGGAGAAAAACGCTCTGGCACCATGTTGCAAGAAGCCTAGGCGTGAGACTCTGAACTCGGGGGCTACCTTCTCTGTGATGCTGAACATTGACCCGACCTTGGCAACAGTGCACACGGTTGGTGCGGTGACCAAGATCAGTTTCATCTCGGGCCACGTAGCCGGGGCCCTCACTTCACGCACTGACGACATTGCCAAGTGGTGCGCAACATTGGCGCCCACTGCGAGCTTGCGCACTGGTGCAGTAACTACAGACATTGCGGCACTTCTGCAATCATTTGGCTTTACACAGGCACGTGAGCTCGTGTTGTTGGAGCGTGATCTTGATGGATTCAATACCTCGATCGCGATTCAGGATTGGGCTGTCAGTGCCTGGCGATGCCACTCCGCCGCACGGATCGATGCGCAGGCATTTCCCATTGGTTGGGACATGACTCGGTCTGAAATCACGCATGCGTTGCAAGCCACCACATATTCAGGTATCGCCTTTGTGAACCAAGGTCGACAGCGAATTGGGTATGCACTCGTTGGGACGTCCTTGGATCATGCATATCTACAACGAATCGCGGTTCTTCCCCCCGCTCAGGGTCTGGGCTTTGGAGCCTTGCTTACAGAATCCTGCCTGCGATGGGCAGCCGAACGAGGTGCTGCAAAGATGTTTGTAAACACCGAATCCGACAACCAGCCAGCTCTGAGGCTTTACCAGCGTTTTGGGTTCGAACTATGCGGTGAAAGATTGTTTGTGATGGAAAAGGCAGCCACTAGTCGATGATGAAGATGCGGGTACTCCGTTGCCTCATGGCTTTGGTGTTCATAAGCGTTGTTGCGATTCCATCAGGAAACGTTGTAACCGCAGGGGCCACTCTCACGCCAGCGGTCCAAGTGGTGTCCCAGGAGTTTGAGGTGGTCGACTCCACCACCTTGTCCTTGGTCGTAAGAGTTACTGCATCCGACGAAGAACTTACACAAGGTGATCTCAAGTTGCGGCTGATTGAGCGTGCGACCAGTTATGAATCTTTTGGTGTGGCTCAAGATGATTTGAACGCTGAAGTCATCGACCAAGTGAATTTCAAAACCGCCTCACTTTCACGAACTGTCGACGGTGACTACATGGTGTTCGTTCGGATTGATCGCACTGGCGACGACCGCGATGGTTTGAACATTCGTGAGTCTGGCATCTATCCACTTGCTGTTGTGTTCCAAAGCGGTGATGCCCGAGTGGCACAAACCATCTTCATTCATGTCGTTTCTTCGACCGATCCCGCACCTACTCGCCTCCCGACTACTTTCGTTGCAAACGTGCAGAGTGCGCCGGTCACGCAGCCCGATGGCACTGCCCTACTCAGCGAATCAACACAGGATCAGATTGATCGGTTGATCAACTTGGTGAACAACACAAAACTTCCAATGGTTATTGGAATTGGACCCGAGATTTTCGAAGGATTGACCAACGAACAAAACCCGGGATATCAAGTGCTTCTGCGCCAAATGCGTCGTACTTTGTCCGCGCAGACTCTGGTCGCGCAGCCGTATGTGAGCATTGACCCGTCCGGTGCGGCACGCGCTGGCTTGACCTCGGAATTCACCCGCCAAATGCGACTTGGTGAAGACACCACCACCCCATTGTTTTCAGCCAACCCAACAAAGCGACAAATCTGGATTGCCGACAAGCCACTTGATTCGTTTGGCGCCAACTTGATTCGTGACAACGGCGCACAAACAGCGATCTTGCTTCCAGCTGCGGTCGAAAATGCGGCTGAGTTGGGCTACCAACCGGTTACAGAGATAGCCGCCGCCGCACTCACGGGTGGAAGTTCAATCAACATCGCGACTGTTGACCCGTTTATTGCGAAATTGTTGAGCCAAGAAACTTCGAGCCCAGGTGTTGATGCTGCAACCGCGATGGCACATGTTGTCGTAGCCAGTGAAATGGCGATGGCTGACGAGGTATCGAACCAATTGTTTTTGTCCACCGAAGATGGTTCGCTGCCCAG
>CAIYHK010000189.1 GCA_903925985.1 uncultured Actinomycetes bacterium | reverse complement strand
GTGGGACGAGGCGCCGATTCAGCGCTGGGTAACTCGGCGCTCAACAATGTTGCTCACAGACACACAGGCACTGACGATTGACTTTCGTTCACAAAATTGGGGGGCGCCGCCGTACAACGGCGCAACGGCATACCGCCCAGACTTTGATGCGTGGCTTGCTGATCATGCAGTCGCAGCTGGCGCAGTACTGGTTACCTCAACCACCGTGACTGGGCTCATCCGTGAGGCAAATGGTGCCGTGACCGGAGTGCATACTGACCGACCCGATGGTGATTTGACTGCACCTGTCGTCATCGCATGCGATGGAGTGAATAGTTTCCTCGCCAAAGAAGCCGGTCTTTATCCCGATGTTGATGCTGACAATTACACACTCGGTGTGAAAGAGACAATCTCTTTGCCCAAAGAAACGATTGATGAACGTTTTGCTGTGACCGATCGTGAAGGTGTCGACATTGAAATTCTGGGCGGAACCAATGGGGTTAACGGCGGGGGCTTTGTATACACCCAACTGGATACCGTCGCTGTCGGTGTCGTGCTTAAGCTTTCAAAGCTGGCTGCCCAAAAAACTCGGCCCGAACAAATACTTGCGAATCTAAAGGCGCACCCGGCGATCGCTCCTCTAATCAAAGGTGGCGAAATCAAGGAGTATTCGGCTCACGTGATTCCAGAAGCTGGCTACGAAATGATGCCCAAGCTGACCGCCTACGGTCTGATGGTTGCCGGGGATGCCGCAGCCATGTGTCTGGCGGCAGGAATCTGGCTTGAAGGTGTCAACTTTGCGATGGCATCAGGAATGTACGCCGGTGAAGCTGCCGTAGAAGCAATTAAGGCATATAGCTGCAATGCCTCGGGCCTCGCTGGATACCGCAAACGGCTTGAGAACACCTTTGTCCTCCAGGACCACAAGAAGTTAAAGCACGCGCCACATCTGGTGTTGTCTGATCGTGTACAGCACCTGTATCCACAGATGGTTGCCAATCTGGTTGAACGCATGTTCACCGTTGACAACCCCAAGCCAAAGCCTGGTATTCGTCGTATCCTGAAACAGGAACGCAAGCGAGCCGGTGTGAAACTATCGGATCTTGCGCGAGATGGTTGGACTGGATTTAGGAGCTTTGGGTGAGTCAGCAACAGATTTCATTCGAAGAGCGGATGGCACACTCGGAATTTCGTGTGCACGAGCGCGCACACATCGTGGTGGACGGCAAGGTTTGTGCTGAATGCTCTACCACTGAATGTGTTACCGCGTGTCCCGCAAATTTGTTTGTGCCTACTGCAGCTGGCGGAATTGTCTTCAACTATGAACAGTGCTTTGAGTGCGGAACTTGTTATCTCGTCTGCAACAAAGAAGGTGCGATCAGTTGGAGTTACCCCGAGGGTGGGCACGGAATCGTGTTCCAACGCACCTGAGCAATCAGATGTTGGTTGGAGTTGCCATCAAGTGGACCCCGGGTCGGCCAGAAGTGGACACTTCTGGATCAATCCTGACTGATGACCGATTCGGGGGTGTCTCACTGGCAGACCAAGCGGCCCTGGAAGTAGCACTCGCTATTGGCGACCAAGTCAAGGTTGTTTGCGTGGGACCCGAAGCCGCCGTTGGCGCACTTCGAGATTCCCTAGCGGTTGGTGCAACCGCGGTTCAGTTCGTTGCTTGTGGTGCACAGCCAAGTTCCCACGATGTTGCCGGTTTGTTGGCGCAACATCTAGACGGTTGTGAGTTAATTATTTGTGGAGACTATTCAGCCGATCGCGGCAGCGGCAGTGTTCCTGCATTTCTCGCAGCGAAACTTGGCGCATCGCAGGCCCTCGGCTTGGTTGCTGTGGAACGTGAAGGCACAAGCTTGGAATGTGTGCGCCGTCTCGATGGTGGTCGCCGTGAAGTTGTCCGGGTTACTCCAAGCGCCAATTCGCCTGCAGTTATTTCTGTCGAAGGATCTGTTGCAAAACTTCGTCGCGCATCCCTTGCAGGCACCTTGGCTGCCCGTAGTGCCAACGTGCCAACAGCAAATACGGGGATAGATGCTGATCTCCGCGGTGAGATCACCCGCTATCGGCCGCCGACTCGAATCGTTGCGCCACCCAAAGGCAACCAAGCCATCGACCGCATTCGGGCTCTGACTGATTCAACAACTGCCAAAAGTCGTGGTGAACTCGTAACACTCTCACCATCTGAAGCGGCTGACCGAATCATTCAGGCGATGCGCGAGTGGGGCTATCTAACTTCGTGAGTGTAGTAGTAATACCCGTCGGCTCTTTCGAACAACACGGTCCGCACTTGCCGTCGGACACCGACACGCGAATTGCCAACCATCTTGCGCGCGAGTTAGTGCGTTCACTCCCTGACATGATGCTTGGACCAGCAATCACAGTGTCTTCGAGCGGCGAACACAATGGGTTTGCCAACACTCTGTCAATCGGTAATGACGCAGTCACACAGATTGTCATTGAGATGATCAGATCAGCAGATTGGTCAGACGGAGTTGTCTTGGTGAATGGCCATGGTGGCAATCTGCAGGCAATAACCAAAGCCATGGAAGTGACCGCTTACGAAAAACGGCGCGCAATGTCGTGGTGGCCGCAGGTCCCAGGAGGCGATGCGCATGCTGGGCATACTGAGACTTCGATCATGCTCGCCATCGCACCTGACCAGGTTGATCTCGCACGGGCCGAGATTGGAAACACCCAACCAATTAGTTCGATTTTGCCCCAGATAATCGCCGGGGGTATCGCTGCGGTGAGCCCCAACGGAGTACTCGGTGATCCGAGCGGTTCAAGTGTTGAAGCAGGAAATGAAATCCTAAAGATGCTGGTTAATGACCTCGTCGCTGCCGTGAAAAACTGGATGCGATGACCCGATTTCGAGCCGATAAGACCTGGCGCCGACCCATGAACGGGTCCACGGTCATTGCCGGATCGCCCGTCAAGCTCTTCAACCTGACGGATAAGGGACGCGTAGTTGCAGAGCGCATCGAACTCCGAGAGGAGATCGACGCTACCGAGATGGCTCTTGCGAATCGTTTCTTAGATGCAGGCGCTGTAGTACCGATACTTGAACCCACTGACCGTGCAATCTTGAATGAAATCACTGTTGTGATTCCTGTTTTTGCACGCGAGAAACGCGATGTAGATGCGCTTGAGTCGCTTGTTTCCAAACTTGTTGAGTGCCGCGCCCTAATCGTTGTCGATGATCACTCTCCTCATCCGATCTCTGGTGCCTTCGCAGTTCCCTCGAACTGTCAAATCATGCGTAATGAATGGAACACTGGGCCCGCAGGTGCCCGTAACGCTGGCCTCGCAGCAACTGAGACCGAGTTGATCGCCTTTGTTGATGCTGATGTTCATCTAGAGGTTCATGACTTGCTCATGCTTGCATCACATCTTCAGAACCAATCCATAGTCGCGACAGCACCTCGAATAATCGGCACCCCGAATACCAACTCAATCTTTGGCCGATTTGAGGAGACTGATAGTCCGCTGGATCTTGGCAAGCGACCAGCGAGAGTAAGGGCGGGCACACGAGTTAGTTATGTGCCAACCGCATGCCTTGTAGCGCGGACTGCGGCGGTGCGTGACGAAGGTGGGTTCGATCCTGAACTTTCAACCGGTGAGGACGTTGATCTTGTTTGGCGACTTGACTCTCCGCTCCATTGGGTGCTCTATGAGAGCGCGGTTGAAGTCACTCACGATGCAAGATCTGATTTTTGGTCTTGGGTAGATCAACGTCGCGGTTACGGCCGAGCTGCGGCTTCGCTCGCTACGCGTCACCCTGGCGCATTGGCACCAGTTGTCGCCAACTTCTGGAGTGTGGCGATCGTTGCATTGCTGGGCACAAAAAGACGCTGGCTTGCAATTCCAATCGTGGTCTATACCGCAGTGTCATTGGCTCGTAAATTGCCGTCGTTGCCGAATCGTTGGTTCGAAGCGACTCGACTCGCAATACTCGGCCATTGGCATGCAGGAGTTTCAATTGCCCGCGCGATAACACGAGTTTGGTTACCTCTTGCACTTGGAGCTGCAGTCTTTTCACGAACCGCACGCCGCATATTGGTGGCGGCTTCCCTTCTTCCGGCATTTGTTGACTGGTTGCGAAAGCGACCCAGGCTTGACCCAATCCGATACGTATCGCTACGGGCCATTGATGATGCCGCGTATGCAACCGGTGTCTGGGAAGGCTGTGCAATCGAGCGCACACCAGCGCCGCTGGCGCCAAGAATTTCTAAGCCCTGACGGCGCCTTCTTCGATACGGCGCGAGATATCAGCGCATTCAAAGCACACCGATTCTGGAATGACCCCAACGCGCATCAACACTTTGAAGATTGCGCATCCAAGACAAAAACCAAAAAAAGCTTCCACTGATGCTGCTGCGATCAACATGATGATTACAACCGTTGCCAGTGTGTGCGCACCAAAAATCCACGCCACTGATGCAACTGCAGAGAACAAGAGTCCAATGCCTTGCGCAAAGCGCTTTGGTTGACCTGGTGACAAACGATGACGCAAGTTCAAACGTGGTGTGACCACATCGGTAACAAATCGACCAAGTGGGCTGAACCGCGGGCCAAACAGAACGCGTGCGAGAAACCCATAGGTGAGCGCAACCAGAATCCAACCGCTTTGGAACGCCACGAAAGCAACACCCATTGCAACTACGCCCGTGGCTACGAGTCGTGCTGAGGTCTCATTGACGGGGTTTGGGAAGTCGAAGCGAATTGCCATGCCCACGAAACTAGCGACCTAAACCCGACCAAACAACTCAACTTTCAGTTCGTGCGCTGGCCCCATATGGCACAAGGGATTGATAGTTCGGGCACTACGGTCAAAGCATGACTTTGCGTCTGCGCGTGGTCCAATCCGCATGGGAATCAACCACCGCGAGAGTGGCTGCTGAATTTGG
>CAIYHK010000188.1 GCA_903925985.1 uncultured Actinomycetes bacterium | reverse complement strand
GACAAGCACGGCAACGTGGTGTGGGTTTCACTGCGCGACTGCTCCGCGCAGCGCCGCCACCAAAAGCTGATTGAAGAAGCACCAGCGCCAGGTTTGCCAGACGGAGTTGAAAAAGCAATGGGCGAAGCAGCGGTGAAAGCAGCCAAAGCTGTTGGCTACTACAACGCGGGCACCGTTGAGTTCATCTATCAAGATGGCGAGTTCTTCTTCCTTGAGATGAACACGCGCCTCCAGGTTGAGCACCCCGTCACCGAAGTCATCACGGGAATTGATCTCGTCGAATGGCAGATCCGGGTAGCGGCTGGTGAGAAGCTGCCGATGACCCAGGCCGAAGTTGACGCAGTTCGTCGTGGCGCTGCTATTGAAATTCGAATCAATGCGGAGAATCCAGCAGGTGGAAAGTTCCTTCCCTCCCCCGGCACGATCACCAAACTCGTAGTTCCTGACGGATTCGGTGTGCGATTCGACGGTGGTTACGAAAGTGGAGACACGGTTAGCCAGTACTACGACAACCTCGTCGGCAAGTTGATCGTGTGGGGCAAAGATCGTGAGACTGCGATTGCTCGTACCATTCGTGCTCTTGAAGAAATGGTTGTGGAAGGTGTTGCAACCACAATCCCCGCTGACCTTGCAATTTTGAAGCATCCAGATTTCCATGCTGTAAAACACTCGACCAAGTGGGTTGAGCAACTTGACCTGTCGGGTGTTGACTCAGCACCGACTCAAGCAGCTGATGCCGAAGGCAACGAACTAATTGAGCGCAACACCACGGTGGAAGTAAACGGCAAACGCTTTGGCGTCAAGATGTGGGTACCAGAGAGCGCTGGCGTAGCTGCCGCTCCTGCAAGCAAAGCCAAGAAGCCAGCTCGCTCAGGGGGCTCTTCTGGTGGTGGCGCTGGAAGCGGCAGTGGTCAGGTTGCTGTGCCAATGCAAGGCACCATCGTGAAGGTTCTTGTCGAAGTTGGCCAAGAAGTCGAAGCTGGACAATCAGTTGTGGTTCTCGAAGCAATGAAGATGGAGAATCAGATTGCTGCCGACAAGAGTGGCACCGTCAAGGAAATCAAAGTTTCCGAAGGTGACACGGTCGGCTCTGGCGATGTGGTGGTTGTAATCGCCTAATCGGTAAGACCCAACTCAGTTGGGAGTGCAGACAACTGCAACAATCGCACCCGTACCATCAAGCGTGATGCTCGTTACGGTTCCTGCAGTGCCATTGTCATCACAGGCGATAGTTGCATTTGAGCCCGGTGCACCATCCGCGCCGTCAGCACCATCTGCACCATCCGCGCCATCCGCGCCGTCAGCACCATCCGCGCCGTCAGCACCATCTGCACCGTCAGCACCGTCAGCACCATCTGCGCCGTCAGCACCGGCCGCACCAGCGGGTCCTCTCGCACCACGTGGTCCAGCAGCACCTGTTGCGCCAGTTGCGCCACGGGGCCCACGCGCACCTGTTGCGCCGGTAGCTCCGGTAGCGCCAGTTGCACCCGTTGCCCCTGGTGCACCGGTAGCACCCGAGTCACCCGTTGGGCCAGCAGGTCCAGTGAGTCCCTGTTGCCCACGAGGCCCGCGTGGGCCTTCCTTTCCAAGCACCAAGGATGTTTCTCCGGCATCGCAGGTGCCAGAAGCAAGATAGTGAATGGCACCTGTTGTGTTGTCAGCGCACACAGTCACCGTCGTGCCAGTCGAGCTACCAATACCCGTTGCAATGGCCAGGGAGCCACCTGCAACAAAAATCCCAGCAGCAAGAACTGCGCTGACTACGTACCGCTTCTTTTTGTTAATTGTGAATCCCATGGGTGGATACCTTTCAAGCTTGTTACGAGCACAGTGAACTTAGACCACTTTTGATGTTCGGATTGCCGTGTGAGTTACGGCTATTCAGCGGCTTCAGCAAGCGCTTCAGCGAGCGCGGGGTGAACAAACAAACTCTCTTCGAGGTCGCTCACCTTCAAGTTCGCGGTAACTGCAAGTGCAATCACGCTGATCAGTTCCGCGGCATGCTGGCCGACTATTGAGCCCCCAAGCACCACACCCGTTGCCGGGTCGCTGATTATCTTCACGAAACCACGCGGGTCATTGTTGATCAATGCTTTGGCAGTAGACGAGAACGGGACCTTCGTAACACGAATCTTGCGCCCTGAAGCAAACGCTTCTGCTTCAGCCAGCCCAACGTCGGCAATTTCTGGCTCTGTAAATATCGCTGAAGCGGCTTTGTCGTAGTCAAGGTGACGATGCGGGCCCTTGGGCCCACCTATGACCTGTTCGGCAACCTTGCGCCCTTGCATTGACGCCACAGAAGACAGTGGAAGCTTGCCGCTCACGTCTCCGGCGGCATAGAT
>CAIYHK010000187.1 GCA_903925985.1 uncultured Actinomycetes bacterium | reverse complement strand
TCCTGGTCGTTTGAGGAAGTTGCGGTGCCAGCGGCGAGGAGTCAGCACAATTGCCCGTGGCTCATCCTCGAACATCCAGCGCAGAAAATTGCGTCGGGTCCACGAGTTCAGGTCAACGACCCGAAGGGCGAGGTTTGTGCCTCGTACGCGTCCGAGGACACGACCTAGCAAGACTGACATCTTGTGGTCGGCCACGAGTTCTGCACGGACTGATTTTTCATATGAGCCAGCAACGTTTACCTGTTCCGCGATTGCTTCTGCTGCGAGCATGCCCGTGAGAATTGCCTGGCCAATTCCTTCGCCGGTCATTGGATCGGTTGCACATGCCGCATCACCTACAAAGAGCACGCGCCCCTTGGTGAGTTCAACTTTGTCGATCATTGCGGGAATCGGCCATGCGGTTCGCCGGTCGAGGGGAATGTAGCCAGATCCAAGTGCCGAACTGATGTGGGGCCGTTGAAATAGGTCGGCCCAAATCGCACCCATGTCACCGACTGCAATTTTCCCGCCACGCAAGATTCCGTAGCCGAAGTTAACTTTGCCATCACCAACTGGAAACGACCACACATAACCAGGCAGTAGGTCTGGTTCAAACCAAACGAAGAGTTGGTCACGCGCGGGTCCCGTAACAGCGTCCAGGTACTGGCGGAATGCGTGCCACTCGCCGAGGTATGGAGAAGCACTTTCTCCACAAACGATTTTTCGAGTTGGCGACCACATTCCATCGGCGGCGATGAGGTAGTCAGAAGCGAGTTGCGAGCCGTCACTCAAGGTGGCAACTACACCATCTTGGGATTGCTCAACATCAGTGATGCTCGCGCCTTCGATCACTTTTGCACCCTCAGCGATCGCACGGTCTCGCATTGCAATATCGAGTTCAACTCGGGGCACTACGGCAGCAAAAAGACCAATACCTTCTGGAAATGGCATCTTGATGTTGCGTCCATCAGGGGCCCGTAGTTGAGCACTATCTATCTCGCGCCACGAAGGCATGGAACTTGGACGAACATCGAGCTGCTGAAGTAGTCGCAGAGCAGACGTTGTGAGACCGTCTCCGCAGCACTTGTCACGCGGAAACACGGCTTTGTCGACGATGGTCACGTCAATGCCGTGTTTGCGCGCGGTAATTGCAGCAGCGGTTCCAGCAGGACCGCAACCAATTACAAGAACTTTTTTCGTGGGGGACATATGGCCTTAAAAGAGAGTTGGCTGTTCACTGCGCTTGCCACGCAGTAAGTCATAGTCAATCTCGCGACAGATGATTCCGCGACTTTCGGCGAGGGTTTTTGCCTGTGGCTTGATGACTTGTGCCACGAAAATTCCACGTATGTCGCCAAGGCTTGAGTCGAGCGCCAGGCGGTCTAGATAGCGGGTCAACTGTTCAACCCCATCAATTTCACCACGGCGCTTGATTTCAATAGCCACGGTACGGCCAGCTGAGTCCTTGCAAAGTAAATCCACTGGGCCGATGGAGGTTGGGTATTCGCGCCTGACTAACTGCAAACCAAGTTCAATTTCCTCAGGGTTATCCGCAAGGAGTTCTTGGAGGTGGGCTTCGACGCCGTCTTTAGTGAGACCGGGATCTTTTCCGAGCTCGTGCTCAAAGTCGGATATCACTTCGTGGAGATGAATGGTCAGAGTTTCACCTTTTGGATTCGTTATCACCCAGCGGTCATCTAGTTCTGCGACCGAGTTTGGTGCATTCATCCAGTTGAGCGGCTTGTAGGCGCCCCCATCAGCGTGGATCGCCACACAGCCGTCGGCTTTACGCATGATCAGCCGCAAGGCTTCGGGTAACGAAGCATCGAGCCGCCCCTCGTAAACCACACTGCAACGAGCAATTACCAAACGCACGCGTAGAAACTAGCGAACGATTCGCAGGATTTGTGCGTGGTCTTGCTCAGCGCTCGTGCACGCGCCACTGGTCGCCCCATAGAGCGTTCAGTACGGGCTCTTTCCATTCCTGGCGACACACAAGCAGGTCTGGCAACCACGGATCTGAATCGTTGTAAATGAGTGGTGCACCAGAAATCCGACTTACGTGCAACCCTGCTGCGGCGGCAACCGCTGCTGGTGCTGCGGAGTCCCACTGGTACATGCCACCGTCATGCACATAGATGTCCGCTTCACCCAGAATTACCGCCATCGTTTTGGCACCTGCCGAACCGAGCCGAACTGCATCAGCATTGAGGGCTTCACCAACAAGCATTGCCGCATATGGCGCGCGTGTGCGTGAAGTGATCATGCGTGGGCGTGTGCGTGTCGGCGCTGGGAGTTGCGGAGCGGGGTCGGTGGCAAAGACCGCAGACAGCGCCGGCAATGAGACAGCTCCAGCGGTCAAGTGTCCCTGCTCCCAAAGCGCAATATGCACGGCCCAGTCGTGACGCCCGTATTCGCTGTATTCGTTTGTGCCATCCAACGGGTCAACAATCCAGACGCGCTCGGCATTGCGTCGCCGCGGATCATCCGCACCTTCTTCGGAAAGCACCGCATCGTGGGGTCGGTGTTGGCTCAGTGCTTCCATCAGGAAATCATGGGAGAGCACGTCGCCTGCATCTTTGATTCGCCATTGCGGGGCACCTTCAAGCGCGAGGCGTTCGCGTAACTGGACCAGAATCACGCCGGCTTCGATTGCAAGAAAACTCGCGAGTTCGGCATCGTTCATAAGCGCAGGGTCACTCATGATTTTGACCCAGCCCTCAGCGCATCACGAATGAGTGCGCGGAGCTTGGTCTCATCAGCACCCCCCGCTACGAGGTCATCGATCTGAGCCTCGAGTTTCTCGGCGATGGCGTCTTCAAAAACATCAATGCGTTCCCGGTTCGTGACCGCTGAGACAACAATCAGAACGACAGCGGCGATAGCTGTGATGATGCCAAAAGTGAGAACAAAGCCTTCGTTATTTCCCGCAGCAGACGACGCAATGATTCCTGCAAGGCCACCGAGAAATGTGCCAGCACATGCGATGCGAATCAGTTTGGTTGAGTTCATACGTTTTCTGCCATGCGCTTGTTGAGGATTCGTGTGCTCCCGAAAGCGATAGCGCCTCCGATTGCTGCGCCGAAGATTACGTCGCTTGGCCAATGTACGCCTAGTTGAACCCTTGACCACATAACTGCAACGGCAACTACAGGGCCGGTCCAACGCCAGCGGGCCGGCAGCCACAGATAAATGAATACGCCGAGCACGGCTGCATTCACTGCGTGGCCTGACGGCAAAGAGAAGCCGTGTGCGTCGTAGCCCTGGAACCAGTCAGACTCCGGTGGGCGCGCTCGGTCGAATAAGCGTTTCAAAATTGTGTTGAGACCGTAGGCGAATACGGCAGAAGCGACAGCCAGGAAAATCAAGTCAGAGCGTTTCTTCAGGATTAAGCCAAGACCGATCAGTATCACGATGTGGATTGGAAATTGTCCGAGATAGGAGACGAACTTCGCCAGATGCCCAAGCCACTCGGGCCTGTTGTCAACGAAGAAGTTGCTGATCGAACGATCCATGATGGTGTTAGCGGGTGAGTGGCTTGTATTTGATTCGGTGTGGTTGGTCCGCAACGGAACCGAGCTCCTTGCGGCGCCACGATTCGTACTCGGAGAAGTTACCTTCAAACCAACGCACTTGGCTGTCGCCTTCGAATGCGAGCACGTGCGTGGCGATACGGTCGAGGAACCAGCGATCGTGGCTGATCACCACGGCACAGCCTGGGAAGTTCTCAAGTGCGTCTTCCAATGCACGCAGGGTGTCAACATCGAGATCGTTGGTGGGTTCGTCGAGTAACAGCACGTTGCCATTGCGCTTTAGCAATTTCGCAAGATGCACACGGTTACGTTCACCACCCGAAAGGTCACCTACACGTTTTTGCTGGTCACTGCCTTTGAAGTTGAAGCTGGCGACATAAGCGCGACCGTTGATCTCGCGTGCACCAACCTTCAGATGATCAACGCCATCGGTGATTTCTTCATAAACAGTCTTGTCTGGATCAAGGTCGTCACGGGATTGATCAACATAGGAAAGAACCACCGTGTTGCCCACTGTGATCTTGCCCGCGTCGGGAGCTTCTTGGCCGGTGAGCATTCGGAACAGGGTTGTTTTACCCGCACCGTTTGGTCCGATGATGCCCACGATGCCAGCAGGTGGCAACGAGAAGCTCAAGTTATCGATGAGGAGTCGATCACCAAAACCTTTGGATAGCGCGTCGACCGTAATCACAGTGTCGCCGAGGCGTGGGCCTGGCGGGATTGCGATCTCCAATTTGTCGGGGCCGCGTTCGGCACTCTCGGCCTCAGCGTGCAATTTTTCGTACGCGGCGAGTCGTGCTTTGCCCTTTGACTGTCGTGCCT
>CAIYHK010000186.1 GCA_903925985.1 uncultured Actinomycetes bacterium | reverse complement strand
CCTTTGTAGTGCTCGAAGCGGAATCCACCATTGAAAGTGGCCACAGCGGCCGGCACCTGTGCGCCTTCTAGGCGTTCACCGTTAACCCAATCGCCACCTGGCATCTCGTAGCCATTAAACAAACCAGCAACAAGATTTTCCTGATCAATGGTCACAAAAGTTGCAACCACAGACGCATGATCTGAAAGAGGTCTTATGGAAGTTGCCCAAGCGACCGCGGTGCCATCGGTTATTTCAGCTATCGGTACCCAAACACCTTCGTTGGTGAGTGCTGGCGTAACAACGGGTGCAATGTTCTCGGGCTCAACACTCAGTTCCGGTGGCAAAGTGCTCGTGGGTGGGACGGTTGACTCCACTGTGATCTCAGTGGCGTTGAAGCCAAGCTCGTTTGCAGGATCAGTTGAAGGTGGTTCGCTGTATCGCCATTCTTCGATGCGATCAACAAACATTCCAAGTCGATGGTTGCGAGCCCACGTTGCCGAGCGCTGCAGAAAGTCTCCATCGTCGTTTGTGAGTACATAACTGCCATATGACCATGTGACCACTGCAAGAAATCCTGCAATAACAAGCAGAAGCCCTCGTAGGAGTGTCAGATCGTGGAGGAATTTGCGAAGCGAAAAGCCTCTAACACGCCCTACGAAAGTTTGCCAACGTCTGCTGATGAGACTCAGAGCCCCATTGATTTGGCGATTATGCCCTTCATCACTTCGGTTGTGCCGCCATAGATGGTGGTGATGCGTGCATCAACATATGCACGGGCAATCGGATATTCCATCATGTATCCATACCCACCAAACAACTGCAAGCAAGAGTCAATGCTGCGTTTTTGGAGTTCAGTGCAATGGAATTTTGCCGCAGCTGCATCTGCGGCAGTGAGTCGTTGCAAATTGTGAAGTTCAATGCATTTGTCCACGTACGCCTGTGCTGCGTCAATCTCGGTCTTGACCGATGCAAGCACAAACTTGGTGTTCTGGAAGCTGCTGATTGGAGCACCAAAGGCCTTGCGCTCTTTCACGTATTCAACGGTCCAACTGAGTGCAGCTTGTGCTGCAGCAACTGCAGCAACTGCAATGTTGAGACGCTCTTGCGGGAGATTCACAGTCAGGTACTTGAAGCCCTGACCTTCCTCACCGAGAAGATTCGATGCCGGGACCTTGACATCATTGAAGAACAACTCGGCTGTGTCTTGGCTGTGTAGGCCAACCTTGTCAAGGTTGCGTCCACGCTCGAATCCCTCCATGCCGCGCTCCATGACAATGAGTGACATGCCCGTGTGGCGCTGACTTGGATCTGTCTTCACCGCGGTCACGATGAGATCAGCATTGATTCCATTTGTGATGAAGGTCTTTGAGCCATTGACGATGTAACAATCGCCATCACGAATTGCTGAAGTACCCATACCAGCTAGGTCGGATCCCGCTCCTGGCTCAGTCATTGCGATTGCGGTAATGAGTTCGCCACTTGCAATGCCAGGCAGCCAGCGCTCCTTTTGCTCGTCTGTTCCCAACTCAAGAAAATATGGAATCGTGATGTCGTTGTGCAGCGTGATGCCAGTAGACGCCGAAGCCATACCTGCGTATTGCAGGCGTTCCGCGATGATTGCATTGAAGCGGTAGTCATCGGTGCCACCACCACCGAACTTTTCTGGGATCTGAAACCCGAGGAATCCGTACTTACCGGCTTCTGAAAAGATGCTCCGCGGTGAGATGCCAGCCTCTTCCCATTCCATGTAATGAGGGGCAAGTTCACGGGCGATGAATTGGTCGAAGCTTTCTGCAAAAGCAAGGTGGTCTTCGTTGTAGAGCGTGCGCTCCATGGGGCCTCCGACGATCGGTTGGTCAATGAAAAAGTTGACTTACCAAAGGGTATAGGCGTGAGTTCACCATCGTAAAAGTGGCGGTAGTGATACCGTCACGAAGTCCGCAAATTGGGGGGTAGTCATGGGTGAAGCTTGGATCATCGACGGGGTGCGCTCACCTCGAGGCAAGGGCAAATCAACGGGATCGCTGCATAACATCCATCCCCAAGAGGTGCTGGCTCAGGTGCTCAATGCCTTGGCCGATCGCAATGGGATCAACAAGTCGGATGTTGACGACGTCATTATGGGCAACGGCAGTAACGCCGGCGACCACAGTGCATGTATCGGTCGTATGGCAGTTCTCGCTGCGGGCTGGCCGGTCGAAGTAGCCGGCATCACTTTGAATCGTTTTTGTGGCTCGGGTCAACAGGCGATCAGTTTTGGTGCGATGGGAATTCAGGCTGGGCATCAGCAGTTAGTAATCGCAGGTGGAGTGGAGTCGATGTCGCGCTGGCCCCAAGGCGGCGGCCCGACAGACTTCACTGCAGGCAACCCTGCGCTGCGTGATCAGCACCCATTGGTTCCCCAAGGAATTAGCGCGGACCTAATCGCAACCGTTGAAGGTTTTAGCCGTGAGGAACTCGATCAACTTGCTGTTGAGAGTCAGCGTCGTGCGGCGATCGCTCAACAAGAGGGCCGCTTTGCAAAGAGTGTGGTGCCAATCAAGAACCCAGATGGTTCTGTTGCACTTGATTACGACGAGTTTGTTCGTGCTGGCACCACGCTGGAGAACCTGTCTGGTTTGCAGCCGTCGTTTGAGGGCATGGGCACGCGAGTGTTCGAAGGCTATGACCGATCATTCGACCAGATGTGCAAGGACACCTACCCAAGCATCGACAAAGTGAGACACGTACATCACGCAGGAAACTCTTCCGGGGTGGTTGATGGTGCAGGTGCAGTGATGCTCGCATCACCCGATTATGCAAAAGCAAATGGGCTGAAACCGCGTGCCCGCATCGTGATGTCTGCAGTTGCAGGAGCCGAACCCGTGATCATGCTCACCGCACCTGGTCCCGCATCGCGGAAGTGTCTGGAGCGCGCTGGAATGGCCACCAACGACATCGATCTTTGGGAAATAAACGAAGCTTTCGCTGCAGTCCCGATGAAGGCGATGCGTGATCTCAACCTTGATCCCGAGAAGGTCAACGTGAACGGTGGCGCAATGGCTCTTGGCCATCCGATCGGAGCAACTGGTGCAATGTTGATTCAGACCGCGTTGGACGAACTCGAACGCCGCGACCTGAGCACCGCGTTGATCACTATGTGCACTGGTGGCGGCATGGGTACCGCCACAATTATCGAGCGCCTGTAATCAGGCGTCGATTTTTGCGGTGGCTTTGCCGATCAGAACGGTTTCATCCTTCTGATTCAAAGTGACGATGTCGAAGTCGGCGTAATCCTGTCCACCTTCGTTGTACACGTTGGTAACCGTTGCGGTGGCGGTGAGTGTGTCACCAGGCCATACCTGCACGCGGAACTGAACTTCGTACACAGTGATGCGTCCGTCGCCCACCCAGTCGGTGATGACACGACCGGTCATACCCATGGTGAGCATTCCGTGCGCGAACACACCTGGGTATCCTGCGATTTCTTTCGTGAACTTGTCGTCGGTGTGTAAGGGGTTGTAGTCGCCGCCTGCACCTGCGTACATCACAATTTGCGTACGGGTTAGGTCGTCAACAACTACAAGTGTCTTGCTATCGCCAACTTTCAATGTGCTTGCCTTTAGTGCCATTGCTCAGCCCTCCGTTACAACTTTGGAAGTTTGTACACCGACCATGGTGACAGTGACAACGAGTTCGCCCTTCTGGTCGAAGAACTCCTGGATGTGTTCAGAGAAGAGAAGCTTGCCACCCTTCTTGCCTTCCTTTTCCCACGTGTTGCCGGGCTTTGCCTTGACCGTGAGAACATCTCCCGCACGAATTGGGCGCTTGAATTCAAATTTCTGTGATGCGTGAAGTCCGCCGCCGCCACCACCACCACCAGGTGCTGCAGTTACTCCGGTCGCATTTTTCCCAGAGCCAAACCATGGCTCGCCGATCTTTGGACGCAGTACGTAGTCAGGGTCAAATTGGGCACTTGCCTGGGGGAATGTGGGAGGCGCGATGATGCCTCCGGTTTCACTCTTCTTGGCGTATTCCTCATCTGAATAGATCGGATTCGGATCGCCAATTGAGCGGGCAAACATCATGATGTGTGATGCCTCAACTGGGAATCGATCTGCTGCCATACCCATGTCCTTTCATTTCTGGCACTGTTGTGCGCCCCAAACTCTATGCAAATCAGTGCCCATCAAGCACACTCGGCCACGCGCACTAGCCCTTGCTATCAGGTATAGGTTTTGGCAGTGCCCGTACTCGCCGAAATCCAGCTGATCCTTGACCTTATGAACTCCATTGAGCCGCCACCGCCGCCAAAAGATGAGGCGGAGCTCCTGGCGCGAATGCGGGCCACCATCGGGATGATGCAGGAGCCCGTGAACGAAGCACTAGCGGTTGCATCGGTTGAGGACAAGGTGATTGAGTCCCGGGGTCTCTCAGTACCTGTGCGTGTGTACACACCCAAGAATCGACCCGTTGCTTTGATGGTGTATCTGCATGGTGGCGGCTTCTCGATTGGAAGTATTGACACGCACGATGGTCTGGCTCGTCGCTACTGCGGCAATGGCTCGATGGTTGTAGTGAACGTTGAGTATCGCCTTGCGCCAGAAAATGCATTCCCAGCAGGGGTGGATGATTCACTTGCTGTAACTCTGTGGGCGCAAGAAAATGCCGGGTCATTCGGGCTTCGGCCCGAGCAGGTGATTGTGGCCGGCGATTCTGCGGGAGGGAACCTCGCCGCAGTTACCGCGCAGACCCATGCGCAATTACTGCGTGCAGGAAAAATCAATGCGCCACTTGCGGGCCACATCATGCATTGCCCTGTGACCGACATGCGTTACGGAGCGGATGATTCGTATCCGTCACGGAGAGAAAACGCGAGCGGATACATGCTCACTGATGAAATGATGCGCGCATTTTTCCATTTTTATTCTCAATCAGGTGCCACGCCTGACGATGTACGAGTGTCACCGCTATTGGCAGAGAGCCTCACGGGACTTTCTCCGGCCCTGCTCCTAACAGCCGAGTTTGATCCATTGCGTGATGAAGGCGAGAAGTATGCCGAGGCGCTTCGTAATGCGGGGGTTGATGTCACGTCAAAGAGATTCGATGGCACGATCCATGTTTTTATGATGTTTTCATCGCTTGCGTGTGCACAAGAGTCCGATGCATTGGTGTTTGAATTTGTAAATCGTGTTGCGTCGTAAATTCTGGATCGGAATTGCACTTGGTCTGATAGGGCTGATCGGTGGCGCACTTGTCTTTCGTGCATGGCTCTTCAAGTCTCCGGATCCGGTTGACATTGATTCAGTAATTGACGAGTTTGAAAGTCGTACGACCTTGCCGAACTCAACTGTGGATCAAGGCCTTCTAGCTGAAGGTGTGTACCTATATGACACCGTTGGATTCGAAGCCGTAAAAGGGCGTATCTCAACTAGTAACGAATACACCGAAATCACACCCATCACAGTTCAGTGGACCGAGTGCGGGGTTGATTATCGCTGGGATGCGATGTCCACTCGCTGGGACCAGTTGAGCCTTTGCCTCGAAGAACGTGGACTGTTTGAAGTCCAAACAACTGAGCAGCATGAGTTTTTCCGCGTGCGCGAGACCCGGACCTACAAATGTGATGACCGCGCTTTGCTTGTTCCTTCGGCAGTTGTGAAAGGTGATTTCTGGGAAGCGATCTGTCGAGATGTTGATGCACAGACAAATAGGACCACAACCGTTGAAGGAATTGAGTCACTATTGGTTGGTGGCGAGGAAGTTGAAGTGATCCACATTGGCATTAACCAAGATCTAGTGGGATCAGCTGTGGGGACTGCACGTATTGATTATTGGTTTCGCCAATCTGATGGACTCATCGTTCGATACGAGAAACAGATCTCGGCTGAACGCGACACTCCAATTGGAAGTGTTACCTATAGCGAAGACGTTGAGATCACGCTTAAGTCTTTGAATCCAGTAACCGCGGAACCGAAGGCTT
>CAIYHK010000185.1 GCA_903925985.1 uncultured Actinomycetes bacterium | reverse complement strand
GAGAACGATGTGCTTGCGGGTCGCACCGCGGAACAGCAACTGCAACTCGCACAGAATCTCTTTGCTGATCAGGATGTCAGCGGTGATGTGATTCTGGCAATGCGCGAGGATATCCAAAGAGCCGCCAAAGAAGCATTGGGGGACCGTGAAGGAAGCGTTGTAGTTCTTGATGTTCGCACTGGTGCGGTATTGGCAATGTGGAGCTGGCCCACCTTTGATCCAAATATTCTCTCCGACCGCACGCGTACCGACACACTCGATTGGTTCAACTTCCTTAACGCGGACAATCGCAAGCCGCTCCTTGCAAACGCCTACCAAGAGCGCTACATGCCTGGATCAACATTCAAAGTGATCACGACTGCAACTGCTCTTCGTGATTCGCTCATTGATCTAACGACAGTTTGGGAGGATGAAAGTGCCTTCACACCTCCACAGACAACCGACCCAATCGAAAATTATGGTGGTTCTACATGCGGTGGAGACCTCACTGAAGTATTCACTCGTAGTTGCAACATCCCATTTGCACGAATCGCGTTGACACTTGGCGCAAAGAAGCTCGTCGGAGCAACAGATGATTGGGGCTTTGGTGAAAATATTCCGCTTGATCTACCACGCTCAGTTGCGAGTGTATTTGGCAAGGTGAATGACTTTGAAGATGATCTGCCGATGCTTGCAATTCAGGGCTTCGGGCAAGGCAACGCACAAATGGTTCCATTGCATATGGCGATGGTCGCGGCAACCATCGCCAATGGTGGAAAGATGATGGTCCCGTACGTGGTTTCATCCACTGTTGATCGCAATGGCAAAGTGCTCACATCAACATCACCTACCGTGTGGCGCACCCCTATTGACTCTGAAACGGCCGCCATCTTGACTGAGTTGATGATCGGTGTAGTGCGCAATGGCACAGCATCATGCTGCATGCAACTTGCCAACGGCGTACAGGCAGCAGCAAAAACTGGAACGGCACAGTTGAATGCCAAAGGCGAACCGATGCGTTCGCATGCCTGGATTACGGCATTTGCGCCTGCGAATGCTCCAAAAGTCGCTATTGCCGTGATGGTGAAAGGCGTTAACGATGAAGTCAGCGCCTCAACTGGAGGCCGGCTTGCCGGACCAATAGCCAAACGTGTACTTGATGTGGCATTGAAGGTTCTGGGTACATAACCCTTAACTAACCTTGAGAGAACCTTATGACGAACCCTGACCGCACGATTGTCAACGATCGATACGAAATTCATGAACGTATCGGCCGCGGCGGAATGGCCGACGTGTTCTTGGCGCGAGATCTACTGCTCGACCGACTTGTTGCCATCAAGGTTTTGTTCCCTGAGTTTGCGACTGACCCTGCCTTTGTTGAGCGTTTCCGCCGCGAAGCACAGTCAGCGGCCAACCTGAATCATCCAAACATCGTGGCGGTATACGACTGGGGTCGCGCCGGGACCACTTACTTCATCGCAATGGAATATGTACAGGGCCGCACCCTGGCGGACATGTTGCATGCACGCGGACGCCTCACTGCCGATCAGGCCGCGGATGTTGCAATTGAAGTTGCGGGCGCACTTGCGTTCGCTCACCAAAGCGGTGTGGTACACCGTGACGTGAAGCCCGCAAATATCCTGATCGCTAACACGGGTCAGGTAAAGGTGGCGGACTTTGGAATCGCACGTGCTGTGAACTCCGGAGCGGAAGACAACCTCACACAAACCGGTGCCGTCATG
>CAIYHK010000184.1 GCA_903925985.1 uncultured Actinomycetes bacterium | reverse complement strand
TCACAACGGAATTTCATCGAGTGGCCTTTCCACACGGGAAGTTATTAACCAGTGATTTTGTATAGAACCCTAATAACGGTAATAAGTGCTGTGGATTGTGGAAACGACACCGCGGAGCCTTATTGGGAAAGAAAGCGGGCTGTGTGGACAGAACACCTGAGTTCCACAGGACACGGTTGTAGTTCGCCTGGGGCGGTGGATAACCAAAAGTTATGCACCGCTTTTCCCGGTTTGTCCGCAGGCGTGTACCCAGGTTTTCCACCGGTGAAGTTTTAGTGTTCGAAATCATGCTTTCTTGAGCTTTTGTGCGAGGTTTGTGACGCGATCGAACACCTGTTGGCGCTCTTTCATCATCCTTTGAACCTTGTCGACGGCGTGGATGACAGTTGTGTGATCACGGCCGCCAAACAATCGGGCGATAGCCGGGTAGCTGAGATCGGTGAGCTCACGGAACACATACATGGCCTCTTGGCGTGCGGTGACCAAGGGCCGCTGACGGTTCTTGCCGCGCAAAGCTTCCACTGTGAAACCGAGATAGGCGGCGATCTCTGCAAGCAGTTCTTCATCAGTGCGGATCTTTGGCGCCTGATCTGAGAAGAGGTCTGATAGCAGCGACTCAGCCATCGTGATAGTGATCGGTACCCGGTTGAGGCTGGCGAATGCGGTGACTCGGATCAACGCGCCTTCGAGTTCGCGAATGTTGGTGCTCACGCGGCTAGCGATGTACTCAAGCACATCATCTGGAATTGTCGCGTGATCGCGCTCGGCCTTGTTGCGCAAGATGGCGAGGCGGGTTTCCATATCTGGCGGCTGAATGTCGGTGATGAGACCCCAGCGGAAACGCCCGCGGAGACGATCTTCCAGCGTTGGGATGGCGTCCGGAGTGCGGTCTGAGGAGATAACGATCTGCTTGTTGGCGCCGTGTAGCGAGTTGAAAGTGTGGAAGAACTCCTCCTGGAGACCCTCTTTGCCTTCCATAAACTGGATGTCGTCAATCAGGAGAACATCAACTTCTCGATATCGACGCTTGAACGCTGCGGTGGAGTTGGTTCGAATTGCATCGACGTATTCGTTCAAGAACGTTTCGGTCGAGACATACCGCACCTCGTAATGCGCGTAATGGTGATGCACATATGCGCCGATGGCATGCAAAAGGTGGGTTTTGCCGAGTCCCGCAGAGCCGTAAATGAAAAGCGGGTTATACGAGCGGCCGGGGGTTTCAGCCACGCGCAAAGCGGCGGCCAGAGCAAATTGGTTTGAGGTTCCCTTGACGAAGTTGTCAAAGGTGTACCGCGGATTGAGACCCGCGGCGAGACCAGGTGGGGTCGATGCCAGTTCGGCCTCGGCAAAAACCGGCGCAGTGCCCACTTCGGACTCTTCGTCCTCGGAGTTCGGGTCAATCTCAACCACGATGTCGTGGCTGGGTTCACCTAGCTCGGTCAGCGCCTCGGAGATCATCGGCATGTATCGGGCGAGTATGCGGTCACGCACGAGCGTGTTGGGCACCAGAAGGGTGAGGGTGCCATCGTCAACCTCGGCCGAAACGTCGTTAAAAGTCGAGTACCAGACCACTTCGGAGACCTGCTCCTTAAGAAGTGGTGAGACCTTTGTCCACAGCTCCTCGGTCTCGTTCACCTTTCCCCCTCTTGCATTTCGTTGAAATTCGATACTGACAATCCACAGGTGAATCCACAGCGTGTGGACATCTGCCCCTTACAAACTCGGGGTTTCATGCCCGATCCCGTCAGGGGACAGCACCATAGCAGGGCTGTGGACAACTCCAAACCAGAGCGAATTAGTCACCCTGGGGCAGCTCTCGGGTTGCCCAACCGAAGGTAAAACACCTACCCTTGAACGGTCTTGTGGGCTTCGTGCCCACGGTTTCAACAGGTGAAGTCGAATCTCGTTAGGTCTAGGTCATGAAGCGCACATTCCAGCCCAATACTCGTCGTCGTAAGAAGAAGCACGGGTTCCGCAATCGCATGAGCACCCGCGCTGGTCGCGCTGTGCTGAAGAGCCGTCGCGCCAAGGGCCGCTACCGCCTCTCCGCTTGATCGACCGCATTCACGAACGCACAATCTTTGCCCGCATGCGGGTGGAAGGAAAAAGAGTGCGTTCGGGTTCGCTCTGGTGTTCTGTGATTCTCGACCCATCTCTTCCCGCTCCGAAAGTGGCCTATGCCATCGGCAAACGTTCGGGCTCAGCCGTTGCCCGCAACCGCATCAGGCGCCGTTTGCGCCCGCTATTGGCTGCCAATTCCAGCCAGCTCCCGCTGGGCTATTTCCTAGTTGGCGCCGCTAGCGAGGTCGCCACGATGCCGACAACGGCCCTGAATTCCGAGGTCACTCAGCTCGTGCAACGGGTGCGTAAGGTGGCAGGGAATGCGTGAATTCCTGCTCCGCGGAATCGACTGGTACCAAAAGGCCCGCGAGGGTCGGCCCTCGCCATGTCGGTTCACCCCAAGCTGTTCTTGTTATGCAAAGGAAGCCATTGAGAACCATGGCGCTGGGCGCGGCTCTTGGCTTGCAGTTAGGCGCCTTGTGCGCTGCCGGCCACTTGGCCCCTCCGGCTGGGACCCAGTGCCCGAGCAAAAAATTTCTGAGACCCCGAGTTTGAACGGACGGTAACCAAAGTGTTTGACGCCGCAGCCTGGCTAGTTGATCTGTTTTTCAGCCTAACGCATAATTATGCACTCGCGATTTCCTTGGTCGCGGTGGTCATCATGCTGTTGATCACACCGCTCACATTGAAGAGCACCAAGGGAATGCTCGAGATGCAGACCCTGCAGCCCGAGATGCGCCGCCTCCAGCAGCAATACAAGAACGATCGGCAAAAGCTGAACGAAGAGATGATGAAGCTCTACCAGGAGCACAAGGTGAACCCGTTGGCGTCATGCCTGCCATTGCTGGCGCAGATGCCGATCTTCATCATCATGTTCCGAGTCTTAAATGGGCTCACCCGAGTGGGTTCTGACGGAACGTTTGACCCGGATTATCTAGGCAAAACAACCGAGCTTTATCAAGCGCTTGACGACAAGACCGAGATGCTCTCAATCGGTTTGAACTTTGCCGAGACCCCACTTGAAGCCCTGCAGGACAACTTCTTACGGGGTCTTCCATACCTCGCAATGGTTGTGGCGTTGGCCGGGTTGTTCCTGATCCAGCAAAAGATGATCGCCAGCCGAACTGCAAGCCCAACGATGTCGGCCACCCAGGCCAAAGTGATGCAGTACCTGCCCGTAGCGTTTGCGGCTTTCCAGCTGTTCCTGCCGACCGGACTCGTGATTTACTACGCCACCCAGGCCGTGATCAGAATTCTTCAGCAGGGCTACATCACAAAGCGTTTCTACGGCAGCGAACACGCCATCGGTCGCAAGGCTCAAGAGGCGTCAGTTAAGGCCCGTGAGATCAATGAGAAGGCAAAGAAAGAAGATCGTGGCCCAGGGCCAAAGGATAAGAACCAGATCGTTAGCAAGCGGATAACACCGCCGAAGAACAAACCAACCCCGTCGGCAAACAAGCCCAAACCCTCAGGTGGGCGCCGACACCCCAAGCCGCCATCTCGCTGACGGCGCCTCATTTAGCCAGCAAAGGAAACACCATGGAATGGGTAGAAACGACTGCCGAGACAGTTGAAGACGCTAAGCGCATCGCTTTGGATCGCCTAGGAGTCGACGAGTCCGAAGCCGAAATCGAAGTAATGGAAGAGCCCAAGCAGGGCCTCTTTGGTCGCACGCGCGGGGAAGCCCGAGTGCGCGCCCGGGTGCGTCCCCAGACACCGCGGTCGAAGAACCCGCGCCGTGAACGCAGCCAACGTGACGGTGGCAATAATCGCAAGAAGACCAATGGTGGGCAGAACCGCCAACGGCCAAAGGGAGACAAAGTGGACAACGAACGCAGCGAGCGCCCACCGCGAGAAGACCGTGAACCCGTAGACCCCGCAGCTGTTGCTGCCGAAGCAGAGAAGTTCCTACTCGGTCTGGCTGAGGCTTTTGAGACCCCAGGCAAGGTGACTGTTAATCGTGAGGCAGAGGACATGGAAGTCCGCCTTGATGGCGAGAACCTCGGCCTCATGGTTGGGCCAAAGGGCGCCACGCTGTTGGCGATCCAGGACCTGACCCGAGTCGTAAGCCAGCGCCGTCTAGGCGATCATGACAGCCGCTTGCGTATCGATATCGCCGGGTACCGTGAGCGCCGCCGCGATGCGCTTTCCCGCTTTGCAATGAAGGTTGCTGCAGAGGTCAAAGAGTCCGGAACTGCCCGTTCGCTCGAGCCAATGTCTTCAGCTGACCGCAAGGTGGTCCATGACACCCTGGCCGAGGTTGATGGCATCAACACCCGTTCTGAGGGCGAGGACCCGAATCGCCGCGTGGTGGTAGCACCCGCCTGATGTCAGGTACCGACGCTTGAAGTATTCGTCGGTCATCCAAAACCGAGCCCTGCAGGAGGTGCTTGACCGCGCCCGCAATGTGGGGGATCTCGGGCCCGAGAGCAACGACTCAGTGATTTCCCAGTCGCTCAAGTTCGTTGACGCTCTTCCAGCTGGCACTGCTGAAATCGCTGACCTTGGTTCCGGCGCGGGCGTACCGGGCATCGTGCTTGCCCTCGCTCTCCCCCAGCTCAAGGTACGGCTAGTGGAACGAAGCCAGAAGCGATGCGATGGCCTGGTCCTCGCAATTGGCAAACTTGGGCTCAGCGACCGAGTGAAGGTTTACTGCGGGGAGGCCCAGAAAGTCGCTCGCTCAGCCGAATGGCCTGGCGGGGTCTCCGTAGTGGTTTGTCGATCCTTCAGCCCGATTGAGGAAATGTTCACCGCCGCTACCCCATTGATGACCCCGGACGCCGTCCTTTTGGTGTCTGAACCCCCTGGTTCGGACGGCTCTAGGTGGGTGGGAAACGTGCCCAAAAACTTCGCCAATCCCTCAATCGCATCCGGAATCGCCTTATTTGCAAGGAATTAGATGTTCCACATGGAACAACCGGGGGCCTGTTGAGGATCCCCGAAGTTCCACGTGGAACATTTCCACGGAATCCTCTGCACTCCGAAACAGGCTGGGTAATATCTGAAGTGGATTTCGCCTAGCGAGGAGCCCTCCAGCCAATGTCTGAAACCGATCACAAGACCCGCATCATCGCGGTTTCCAACCAAAAGGGTGGCGTGGGCAAGACAACAACCACGGTCAACCTTGCAGCGGGCTTGGCCGAGGCAGGTAAGCGCACGTTGGTGATTGACCTCGACCCACAGGGGAACGCATCCAGCGCTCTCAACATGAGGGCCAACAACCTCGAGTCAACGATTTACAAGGTGATCCTTGACGAGACGGACATGGATGACTGCATCGAACCCTCTGAGATTAAGAACCTGTTCCTCGTGCCCGCCACCCTGGACTTGGCTGGCGCCGAGATCGAACTCGTGCCGGCCATGGCTCGTGAAACTCGTCTCAAGCGGGCGATTGACGCTATTGCCGATCAATACGACTTCATCTTCATTGACTGTCCCCCATCGCTGGGACTCTTAACCCTTAATGCCCTCATTGCCGCCAAAGAGGTTTTGCTTCCCATTCAGTGTGAATACTTTGCCCTTGAAGGCGTGGGGCAATTGCTCCGCACAATCGAAAAGGTCAAAAAGAGCATGAACCCCGATCTTGAGGTTTCAACCATTGTCTGCACCATGTTCGATTCCCGTACCAAGCTCTCACAGGAAGTGGTTGACAGCGTGCGGGAGTACTTCGGTGACAAGGTGTGTAAAACAGTGGTACCAAGGAACACCAAATTGGCCGAAGCTCCGTCAGTAGGCAAGCCGATAATCACTTATGACCCGGCTGGTCGCGGCGACTAGGCATACCGCGCAATTGCCAAGGAGGTAATCGAACATGGCAGGTAAACCAGGTAAGTCAGTGTTGGGGCGTGGCCTCGGGGCTTTGATTCCAACCATCGAGACCGGTTCGTCCTCGGGTGACCTTCCGCCGAGCGCCTTCCGCGAAGTTTCAGTCGATGCAATATCGGTGAACCCGAATCAGCCTCGTGTTCACTTTGATACCGAAGCGATTGCCGACCTATCAGCTTCAATCAAAGCAATTGGTGTGCTTCAGCCTTTGTTGGTGCGTGAAACAGGAGCAGGGAAGTACGAACTCATCGCCG
>CAIYHK010000183.1 GCA_903925985.1 uncultured Actinomycetes bacterium | reverse complement strand
TGGTCAGAGAGTTTCGTCAGCGCCGGTGTGATCAAGCAGGTAGGCGCTCTCGCCGTGACTGATTTCGGAACCTTGCACTGTGAACCAAGAACCTTCAAGGTTTCCAAAACGTTCATCCGAACCACCGAGGTGGCGCTTCAAGGCACGAATGGTGCCACCATGGCTGACAACAAAGATTTCGCCAGATCCGATTTGGGCAGCAAGGTCTATCAATGCCGCATGGGCGCGTATGGCTACTTCGGTTTCAGTTTCAGCTTCCGGCGGTCGGCGGCCATCTTTTATCCAGCCGGGCCATTGAGCTTCAATTTGGTGTCGCGTGAGACCTTGCCAAGGCCCGACAAAAGTTTCGCGCAGACGATCGTCAACATGAACTGGACCTATGCCGATCAGTTCGCCTATGACCGTGGCGGTTATTGCTGCGCGTTGTAGGTCACTTGATGCGATCAAGTCAAATGACCCCAGGACTTGTCCCGCACGCATCGCTTGGTCAACTCCGAGTTCGGTCAGCGGTGGGTCTTCTTGTCCTTGCCACTTGCCGATTGCGTTCCACTCAGATTGTCCATGGCGCACCATCAGAATCCGAGCAACACCGTTGGCAACCACGTTGAGCAGGTTAGTTGGAGTCACCCGACGCGAATCGCAGAGCCAGCGGTACGATGTGCCCATGGCCGTTCTGTTGCTATTTGCGTCCGCACGCGAGGCAGCCGGTACACCACGGGTTGAAATTGATGCAGCAACGGTCCGTGATGTGATTTCGGTGGCGAAAGATCGGTTTGGACCCCATTTTGCTTCGGTGCTTACAAACTGCAAGATCTGGCTCAACGGTGAAGAGGTGCACGAATCGACACCTGTTACAGGCAAAGATGAAGTAGCGGTGTTGCCGCCTGTTTCTGGAGGGTCGCAATGAGTGATGCGAAATCGATGTCACTACCCGAACTCCGTGAGGCACGCTCGCGATTAAACGAAGATGAGGATGCAGTTTCGTTTGTGCGCCGACTCACGCAAGGTCGCCTCGACCTGGTGCGTGCTGAACTCAAACACCGGCGTGGTGGTGAAGACGACACAGCAAACCTGGCCCGAGTATTTGGTCAAGAACACGGTGGTGGGTCCAACCGTCCACCGCGTGACACTGAAGTGCCCGTTGGTCATCCATTGGTCATCGCACTTGAGAAGATCTGCGAAGAACTCGGGTTTGGCCAGTTACGTACTCTGCAAGTGGCTGAGCTTGAGGCCCTTGAGGTATCTCTAGCAACCTTTGAGCGCGAGCGTTCCGAGGAGCGCAAAGCCTTATTTTCAAGCATTGACGCACTCACTACTGAGCTGGTCTCCCGAATCAAGGGTGGCGGCGCAGATGTGGATGCAATGTTCCAATAGTTAGCATTGACATCCCTATGCAGCGAGTGGCCGTCATCTCCTATCACACATCGCCGTTGGCGCAGCCTGGTGTCGGTGATGGCGGTGGAATGAATGTCTATGTGCGCGAGCTCGTTTCATCTCTCGCCCATGTTGGGATCAAGTGCACCGTGTACACCCGCGAGACGAGTAGTGACACAGCGCGGGTCGTGGATGTTGAGCCCAACCATCGTGTGGTCCACATCCCAGCTGGATCGCACACTCTCTCTAAGGATGAATTGATTGCTCACATTGATGACTTCGCCGAGAAAGTGATTGAGGACATCAAGTCCAACGGTGGCGTTGATGTAGTGCACGCGAACTACTGGATGTCGGCTGTTGCTGGCCACAAGATCAAGCATGAACTCAATATTCCTCTCGTCACCACATTTCATACATTGGCAAGAGTTAAGGCTCAAGGTGGAGACCACGAGTCTGCGCACCGTGAGCAAGAAGAGATCAAAGTCATCGGCTGCACAGACGTGATCTGTGTCAGTTGTACCGAAGAGCAGCGTCAGTTCGTGTCGCTGTATGGCAAGCCGAGTGGCACCCTCGAGATTGTTGCACCGGGTGTTGAGCACGCATTCTTCACGCCTGGGAGCCAGCACGGGGCACGGCATGCATTAGGGCTTGATAGCGACCCGACCCTGCTTTTCGTTGGCCGCATTCAGCCCCTGAAGGGAATTGAAGTTGCGATTCGCGCGCTCAAGATTCTCCACACATCGAATCCGCATCTAAGCAAGACACGCTTGATGATTGTTGGGGGAGCAAGCGGCACCGAAGGCGATGCCGAGGTTAGGCGCATCAATGACTTGATCGATGAACTCGGTATTTGCGATCGAATAATGATGGTTCCACCCCAGGAGCACCATGCGTTGTCCACTTACTATCGGGCAGCTGATGCGGTCTTGGTCCCGAGCCGTAGCGAGAGTTTTGGCCTTGTGGCCCTCGAAGCAGCCGCCTGTGGTGTGCCCGTAATTGCCAGTGCAGTCGGTGGTTTGCTCACACTGGTCGAGCACGGCAAGACCGGATATTTGGTACCAGACCGAGATCCCGCTGTTTATGCAGGTCACATCGCCCATCTTTTAAACAACCGTCCGCTAGCGGCCGAGATGGGTGCTGCTGCTGCAACTCGCGCGCGTCGTTACACCTGGAGTTTTGCTGCTGCGCGTTTGCGCCGCGTGTATGCCGATCTAATCAACAAAGCACGTGTCGAGTGCGTTTGATGCCATGAGCGAATTCTTCACCGGGCCCGATCTTTTCTTGATTGAAGAACAGATTGATACTTGGCTGGCGAATTTCAAATCTGAGAATCCAACGATTCTTGCGATCGATCGCGATGAGGGTGACATCATTCGCTGGTATGTCCGCCTGCAAGGTGAAGAGAAAGAGTTCACAACCGTGTGGCTAACCCTCGGGCAGCGCACGCTGAAATACGAAACCTATGTGATGCCATGGCCGCCAGAAAACCGCGATCAGATTTACGAAAGCATCTTGCGCGCCAATGACACTTTGACTGGTATTCACTTTTCAATCGGTGATGAGGATGCGATCTATCTGCGAGGCGAGGTTGTGCTTACCGCTTTGAATGCTCGTGAGTTGGATCGCGTAATTGGCACATGTCTCCATACGGTTGAGCGGTACTTTCCGATTTTGATCCGTCTGGCGTTTGCCAGCCGGTTCGAATCCTGATTTCCGCACGTCCCTTTTCACTGCACACATCCCCTTGCACTCGGGTCGGCGGTGGTCGGGGAAGTCACTCGTCGGCCCGGGTGCACCAGATCTTTAGAGCCTTAGTGAGTAGAACCACAGAATTCATAGCAACGCTTGGGTGGTTGGTGGCTTAGCCTTGCGCAGTGGCAATCAAGAAGTTCGATGAATTAGTCGTTATCGGCGGCGGCAACATGGGCAGTGCGCTCATCGGCGGCTGGTTGCGCGAAGGTGTGCCCGCATCGTCAATCACTGTGGTTGAAGCAATCGAGATTAGACAAGCACAACTAAAGCGCGAGTTCCCACGCATCAAGGTTCTTAATTCGATTCCAAAGTGCCACTCGGTTCTTGTGGCAGTGAAGCCAGGCGATGTTCCAGAAGTTGTAACCGAAGCCGCGCTCAACGGGGCGCGACGCATCGTGTCTATTGCAGCCGGTGTGTCCAGTTCACAACTTGCTGATGCAGCTGGTTTTGATGTTCAAGTGCTCCGCTCAATGCCGAACACGCCAGCACTGGTTGGCAAAGGTGTCACTGCCCTATGTGTGAACAGCACCACACCCGAGTCACTTCTTGCATGGGGCGAAAATTTGTTTTCGGCAGTGGGTGACGTTGTGCGCGTGCCGGAATCGGCCATTGACGTTTACACGGGTCTGATTGGCTCGGGCCCGGCGTATTTGTTCCACGTTGCCGAAGCAATGATCGCCGCAGGCCTCGAATTGGGGGGTGAAGCAGGGCTTACCCCAGAAGTCGTTCGCCGGGCCGTGGAGCAACTTTTCGTCGGCTCCGCAGCCTTGTTGGCATCGGGACAGGGAACCGCGAGCGAGCTTCGGGAAAAGGTGACCTCACCCAATGGCACAACAGCGGCCGGGCTGGAGGTCCTTTATGCGGCTGGGCTTGAAAAAGCAGTCCTTGACGCAGTCCAGGCTGCGGCAGCCCGCAGTGCAGAAATGACCCGAGATCTCGGCTCCAAGTGAGCCCTGGTTGGGTGTATTGAATTCCTGTTTCCGGCACTTGTGTCACGCGTCACTTTGTGTCTAACTTTGCAGTCACAACGGACTTCTCAATAGAGAAAGCCTGATCGCGCCCCCAGCGGGCAGCGTTGACGGGGCCGGTGCCATCGGGGGGTTGGCATCGGCCCCGTTTCTTTTTCCGTTTGAATTCGCAGCAAGCCGCAATACTTAGACGCAACTTATGAACAACAGGCACACCACCATTTCATTTCTCTCCGACTACGGATTGCAGGATGAATTTGTTGGCGTTGTGCACGCGGTAATAGCTGAAATCGCCCCACACGTTCGAGTTCTCGACATCAATCACAATGTGCCTCCATACGATGTGCGTGCCGGCGCAATGTCCCTCACGCGTGCGGTGCAGTATCTGCCCACAGGAATTGTGCTCGCAGTTGTTGATCCTGGTGTCGGCACTTCGCGTCGGGCGGTCGCAATTGAAGTTGGTGGTGGCCGCGGATATTTCGTTGGTCCTGACAATGGCTTACTTTCAGGTGCGGTCGCGATGGCTGGTGGAGCAGAACGCGCGGTTGAACTCACGAATACCGAACACCACTTGCTCGCGCACGGCGCCACATTTGCTGGCCGTGACATTTTTGCGCCTGTAGCTGCACACCTTGCCAACGGTGTTCCACTTACGGAGTTTGGTCCACTAATCGACCCCGTGCTGCTGACTCCAGGCTTGATCCCATTACCGCAGGAATCAGAAAACGGAACTCAATGTGAGATCACCTGGGTTGATCATTACGGCAACTGCCAACTCAACATCGGATTAGATGATGTGCGTACTTGGGGTTCACCAATCAAAGTAACGATCGGGGAAAACGTAAGAATGTGCCCGGTAGTTGACAACTTTGAATCAATTGGAACGGGTGGCCTTGCACTCGTTGTTGATTCTTACGGGATGCTCGCTCTTGCCACTCAACGTGGTTCTGCTGCGATTGAAATTGGTATTGGTGTTGGCGACGCAGTTTCGTTAGCGCGTGCATAGGATTGAGCACATGCGTCCTGCAACCACACTCACAATCGGTTTGTTGATCGCGGCGATTATGGTCGCCGGTTTGATCTCGCTGCTCCAGATGTAGACACCAGGAATCCCATAAACAGAACAATGATTCCGGCGAGCAAAGTGATCGCGAACGAACGATCTTTTCCGAGCCTTCCAGACAATGATCCACTGGCAGAGAGAATCGCTGTGCCGAGTGCAATTAACAAGTTGCCAACAACAAGACTCTTTGGTGAACGCACTTCCCGTTGTACAGCAGCGTTCACTGATGGGGATCGGTGACGCATCAACCGATAAGCGGACCAAAGTGCAGCAAAAAAGATGAACAGTGCCGGGACTCCCGAACCGACTGCTGCAAGTACACGTGGTGCGACACCAAAAACTTCTTTCGCGGTTGGGAATTCACTGCCACCGATTTCAAATTTCTCCGGCGCAACAAGCGCGACACCAGTGGCAAAACCACTGAGCAGAATCAACCAGCTCCGTACATGGTCGCCGATGCGTCGCCCGAACTGTAGATAGACGCTTCCAAGGGCAAGGAATGGCACGTTGAGAACTGCTCCAGCCAAGAAGAACACCTTGAAGGATTCATTGCTCCATCCCCGGGATTCTGCCCACCACAGTGCACCGGAGCCCACGGCAAACAGCGCTAGTGAGATCGCCCAAGCCAATTCATGGGGGCGACGGCGTCGCAGCCACCGATCCAGTGTCGAAAGCGCAAAGGCAATTGCCACAAGCGTTGCTGATGCCGCAAGGGCCGCGTTCAGGGTCACTGGATGAGCCTAGGAAGGCATGCCACTTGCCACACGAATCAAGTTGCTCCCGACTTCGTGAAAAGTTGCACAAGGGCGTAGCGTATTCACTTATGACGGATTCCCCCCGACGTCGAATCCCCGAGGCAACGCTCTCGAGGCTTCCGATTTATCTGCGAATACTCGGTGAACTCTCTGATGAAGGGACCACTCAACTCTCGTCGGATCAAATGGCCGCACTTGCAGGTGTGAATGCCGCAAAGGTGAGAAAAGATCTTTCCTATCTCGGTACATATGGCACGCGCGGTGTTGGTTACGACGTTGCATTCCTTACCTATCAAATTCAACGCGAGCTGGGACTCACACATGAGTGGCCAATCGTTGTTGTGGGAGCAGGCAACCTAGGTCAGGCGCTTTCTGGATACGGCGGGTTCACATCGCGTGGCTACCCAGTTGTGGCGATGTTCGACTCAGATCTTTCGAAAGTCGACACAGTTGTCGGCGGGGTACGCGTACGGGCCATTGATGACCTGCCCGCTGTGGTGCAATCAATGAATGTGTCGATCGGTGTTCTAGCAACGCCGGGCGCTGCAGCTCAAGAAGCGGCTGACCTCATGGTGCGTGCTGGTATTACCTCGATTCTCAATTTTGCCCCCGTGGTCATTGCGACACCGCGGGCAGTTCGGGTGCGCAAGGTGGATCTTGCATCGGAATTGCAGATTTTGAGTTATTACGAGGACCGCCGTCAGAGCGCGAACCCAAGTGCTGACCCAGCACGCACGGCGAGCGCATAACGTGTTGGTCAGCCTGAAGGTCGTAAACGGGGGGATGTAAGTGTCGATTGTGGTCATCGGTGTGAACCATCGCACTAGCCCGTTGTCGGTTCTTGAGCGCATGACGCTGTCCCAAGACGAACAGGTGAAGGCAGTTCACAGTCTTGTGGCCCGATCGAATGTCAACGAAGCAGTGATTCTTTCAACGTGCAACCGCACCGAGGTGTACGCCGTTGCAGAGAAATTTCATGGTGCATATGGCGACATTCAACAATTCTTCAGCGAGTTGAGTGGCCTCAGCACTGATGAACTTCAGGCATACATCTACAACCAACACGATGCTGCTGCTATCAGCCATCTATTCGAAGTGTCTGCCGGTCTTGATTCAGCAGTACTAGGCGAGACCGAGATTCTTGGGCAAGTAAAACAAGCCTGGGATCTTGCGCGAGTTGAGGGCGGCGTGCGTACGACCCTGAACATTCTTTTCCGTCATGCACTTGAAGTTGGGAAGCGAGCTCGTACCGAGACCAGCATTAGTAGGCACACGGCATCTGTTTCTCATGCAGCGGTGGAGATGGCTGGTGAATTGCTGGGCACACTCACGGGACAGCGCGTGCTTGTGGTTGGTGCCGGTGAAATGGGCGAAGGTGTGGCTAATGCACTTCAGCATGCAGGCGCGGGAGACATCACCGTCATCAATCGAACCCCTGCGCGTGCAGTTGAAATTGCCGAACGCATCGGTGCATCAGTTCGCGCATTTAAAGATCTTGACAAAGCGATGATCGATGCCGATGTGGTGCTTACTTGCACTGGCTCGGGCACTCTGGTCATCGAGCGCGACACTGTCGAGAACGTGCAGGAAGTGCGGGGTCATGCACCGCTGCTAATTGTTGACATTGCCGTGCCTCGCGATGTTGATTCAACTGTGGAAGCCGTTCGCGGCGTAATGCTTCGCAACCTTGATCACCTCCGTGATTGGGCTGCCCGCGGAATTGCAATGCGTGAGGCTGAAGCACAAATGGTGCGGGTCATAATCAACGACGAGGTTGATCGATTCATATCCGAATTAACCGCTCGCCAAGCCGCACCATTGGTTTCTGAGTTGTACGAGCGCGCTGACCAATTGCGTCTCAGTGAACTGGATCGCTACTCCTCAAAGTTGTCTGGGCTTACCCCGGAGCAGACCGATGCAGTTGATGCACTTACAAAGGGCATTATCGCCAAGT
>CAIYHK010000182.1 GCA_903925985.1 uncultured Actinomycetes bacterium | reverse complement strand
CAGGTTGTATGCGTGTCAATGTTCGGGCATAAGTGTGATGCCGCGTTCATGGCCAGCAGCAAAGACATGATTGCTCTCCGGCGATTCCAAACCGATCTCCAGCGTGCGGGTCTTGAAGTAGTTGATAGTTACGTTTCGCTGACTGAGGTCAGTGAATATGCAAAGGGCATGCCAGAGCAAATGCTTAATGCTCGTCTCTATCCGGTTTTGCCGCCCGAGGGGAAGACCGCATGGTGCTTCTATCCGATGTCGAAAAAGCGCGAAGCCGATGCCAATTGGTTCACGCTTGAATATGAAAAGCGCAGTGAGCTCATGCAAGAGCATGGCAAGAGCGGTCGCAATTTTGCCGGACGTGTTGTTCAGGTGGTTACAGGTTCGGCGGGACTCGATGACTACGAATGGGGTGTAACCCTGTTTGCGAACAATCCTGATGATCTGAAAGAAGTTGTATACACGATGCGGTTTGATGAAGCATCCGCCGTGTATGCCGACTTTGGCGCTTTCTATGTAGGTGGCATTGTGCCCGTTGAGGAACTGGTTTCAACACTTGCCTGAGAATCTTCCGCGGTCCAGAGCTGAAGCCGCAGAACAACTCTTGGCGGCTGCCGATGGAGTTATCCCTCTTTGGCTTGAGCGCTGTGTGCGCAAAATTCTGTTAGAGCAGCGAATTGAATCTGGTGAAGCTGATGCAAAGATTTCGCTCATGGTCCGCCAAGCATCACCAATGGTGATGGGCGAACTCGGAGCTTCGGTGACCGGAGTGCGAGCAGACAACCCACTACAAGTTTTTCGTCGAGCGGTGGTCTATCCAACACTTGTTCTTAGTGAACTCGGCGCAAAGGAAGTGCATCGCGATGACTTCTCGCGTCAGTCATTTCCCAACGACATATTCGGTCTGAGTCCCGCTACGTGGATTGATGTCGATGAATCTTTGCATGACCCCGGACTGATTTGGGGTGCTTGGACTGCGCGAGAGGCACTTGATCGTGAACTTTGATCGAGCCGCATTGCTTTCGCGCACAGATCTGCAAGGGCTTGAGTTCTGCCATGCCTTGGCAGCGCAGACGGACTCCTGGATTCAGGAGTTGTTTGATGCCGCAATGGCAAAGGTGCCTGTAAATGGCCGAGTGGCTCTGTTAGCAGTTGGCGGCTATGGACGTGGAGAACTAGCGCCCTTTAGTGACCTCGACTTATTGCTGGTGCACGATGGTGCGCGAGCGATTGAGGATTTTGCTTCAAATCTTTGGTATCCGATTTGGGACGCGGGGCTAAAACTGGGTCACTCGGTGCGAACCGTTGCCGAGACAATGAAGCTCGCAAGCGATGACTTGGACACTGCAACTGGAATCTTGACCGCACGTTTCTTGGCTGGTGAAAAATCCTTGGCAGATGAAGTTGCAAAAGGTGCGTCTACTAACTGGCTGAATCCTAAGAAAAGCTGGTTGCGACAATTGCATGCTCGCGTATTGGAACGTCAGCAAAAAGCTGGAGAGGTCGCATTCCTGTTGGAGCCAGAACTCAAAGAAGGCATGGGAGGCCTTCGCGATATTCATGCCATCGGCTGGGCACTGAGTGCAGGTTTAGTCCTTTCTGCCGAAGACACGATTTCGCTAGCTCGCCACAATGAAACACTCACACGCGCTCGTGTTGCGCTCCATCAAGTTACAAATCGTGCGAGTGATGTGTTGCGGCTTGAAGATCAAGATGCTGTTGCGGTCCATCTCTGCTACAAGGATGCCGATGCTTTGATGGCCGATATTGCAGCCGCTGGGCGCAGCGTGATGTGGATCACTGATGAGGCATGGGCGCTGCTAGACCCCCCCAAGGCTCGCGGTGTGCAACCAATTGCACCTGGAGTTGAATTGGTTGACGGGTTTGTCCAGTTAACTGAGGATGCCAATCCCGCCGAAGACCCAACACTGCTGCTGCGCGTTGCCACCTCGGCGGCGCGTCATGGGGCACGTATTTCTCGAAGCACGCTCGCAAAGCTTGCTGATGAAACTCAGCCCTGGCCCGATCCATGGCCAGCGGGCGCAAGTGATGATCTAGTTGCACTGTTGCTTGAAGGTCGTGCTGCAATTCCAGTATTTGAAGCTCTCGATCATCACGACCTCATCACTCGTGTGTTGCCTGAATGGTCACCGGTGCGGAGCCGCCCTCAGCGCAATGCATATCATCGATTCACCGTTGACCGTCATCTGTGGGAAGCCGTGGCAAATGCCATGGAGTTGCGTGACTCAGTATCTCGCCCTGATCTCTTGGCACTTGGTGCAATGTTCCATGACATTGGTAAGGGTTATCCAGGTGATCACACTGACGTCGGAGTAGCGATGTTCAAAGTGATTGGTCACCGCATGGGACTGACCGATGAGGACACAGACACGGTCATCTTGTTGATTCGTAACCATCTTTTGTTGGCTGATGTGGCGACTCGGCGTGATCTCTCCGACGACGCAACGATCACAGGCGTAGCCAAAGAACTCACAGCGCCAGGCAATGTCGACCTTCTTCGTGCGCTGACCATTGCCGATTCGCTTGCTACCGGACCATCTGCGTGGGGCACGTGGAAAGCTGGTCTGGTTGATGAATTGGCTCGACGCGTAAAGCATTTCCTTGGTGGTGGGGATATCACTGACGTTCTTTGGCGTTTGTTCCCCGATGCAGAAGTGCTGGAAATGATGGCGAGTGGGCAGGTCGTTGCACGCACCACGGATGACTCAATCACTGTTGTTAATCCAAACGCTGTTGGCGTGTTGAGCAGTGTGGCTGGAGTGCTGTCTCTTGCTGGTTTGGATGTTCTTGGTGCTGATGTTCATGCAGACGAGCAAGGGATGGCGGCATCCAAGTTCCGAGTTGCCATTCCCTCTTATGGTCCAGTGGATTGGGAACCGATTGTCAGCAACATCTACAAAGCGATGGACAAGAAGTTTGCACTTCAAGCGCGCATTGCCGACCGCGAACGCACTTACACCCGACCAAGAAGGCGGACTGCTGTAGTGCCGGCAGCTCCCACAGTTCGATTTGATGATTCTGCTTCCTCAAGATCCACATTCATTGAAGTTCGAGCTACTGACCGAGTGGGAATTCTGTTTCGGATCACCGAAGCGATGGTGGATCTAGGACTCGACATTAGACATGCCCGAGTTCAGACCATCGGTGATGAAGCGGTTGACACTTTCTATGTTCGCAACAGGGATGGATCACTCGTGACGGATGTTGATCATCGCAAAGAGATTCAACGCGCGATCTTGCATGCAGTCACTCGTGCTGACTAGCGCTCGTCTTGATCGCGCAGAAACTGTTCCAGTTCTTCAATAAGTAGGTCACCAGAATCATCATCTGCCAATGCGATTGCATCTTCCTCTTCATCTTCAATCTCGGCATCGGTCATCTGCTCGAGTCGTTCAACATAAGGTGCTAGGTCGTCATTTTCGTCGATGAGATCAGACACACGAGCGTCGTAATCACCGATCT
>CAIYHK010000181.1 GCA_903925985.1 uncultured Actinomycetes bacterium | reverse complement strand
CGCGCTGCCCGGAAAGTCGGCATTCAAACTCAAGTTCTCGAATTCTGCTCAGCGAGTTAGTGGCCTAAAAAAACTGACCCTGAACAACATGGTGCAGGACCCATCCAAGATTCATGAGACCGTCGTATACAAGCTGTTTCGGTCTGTCGGCGTGCCTGCGCCGCGGACCGGGTATGCAAATCTCACAATCAACGGTGAAGCCTTTGGGCTGTACCTAAACGTCGAAACCGTCGACGACGTGATGCTCGATAAGTGGTACGGAGCTGACAATACCAACCACCTATACGAGGGCACCTACTTGGGTTGGTCTAATCAATGGGACCCATTTGATGGTGGTTATGAAGTGGACGAGGGCGATGAAGATGATCGTGCCGATCTTCAAAACTTGTACGACCTAAATAACACAGACGCTGAGCAGTGGTTTGACACCATGAAAGACATCGTGGATTTTCAGAATGTGGTTCGCATGTGGGCGGTTGAGCGATATTCGGGGCATTGGGATGGCTACTCAGCTGACATAGTCAACAATTTCTATTTCCACAGTGACGCGACAAACAAGTTCACAATGCTTCCCTGGGGCACGGATCAAACTTGGGGTGGCGACCTTGACTATTCGAGTGTCAATGGTGGGACGCTGTTTGTTAATTGCATGAATGTGAAGCGTTGCCGCGACATGTACGTGCGCGCAGTTGAGACAGTGCGTGACACTGCGCAATCGCTGAATCTTGCTGCGTATGCCAGTCAGATATACACAGGCATACGTACTCACCTTGATGCGGATCCAAAGAAAGAGCATTCGATTGAGGATGCTGACTGGCACGCTTCCTCAACGCAATCTGTCATTAGTGATCAGATTGTCCGTGTGAATCGCTGGTTGGCAGTTGAAGCGACAGCACCGTTGCTTTTGGGGCTAACTGAGGGTTCTAATTCAATCCAAGTGCAATGGCGACCGGCACAATTAACGAGCACGGAGTTTTCAGTGGCGCCCTACCCAGTAACGGCACATCGGGTGTTTTACCGCCGAGCTGGTGCGCCATCTTGGAGAAGCGTTGAAGTTTCAGGGGCCGACAGCGAGAGTGTTGAAATCACGGGTCTTTCAAGTGGCGTGGAGTATGAGGTGCGAGTTGCAGGCGTCTCAACACGCAGAGTCTGGCCTTCTTCAAACACGGAATCGATCACCTTGGGCGTACCGTCAACAGTTTTGTTTGCGGAGACTTCTGTGATGGACAAGAAGGTACGCATTCGTTGGCGCGCACCAGTGAGTTTTGGGGCAGCAACATCCGATACTGCCGTTTTTCGTATCGAAATGCGACCACTTGCGAGTCGCAGGTGGCAGCAATTTGTAAGCACGAAAATGAACCCAAATTCAAGCGGCTGGTACACACGGTGGATAAAACTCACGAATCCTGAACGTGTTCACGAATTTCGAATCCGTGTTGAGACTGATTATGGCGAAAGTGGATGGGTCACACTGCGCCAGGCATATGGCTAGGAAATAAACGCCAGGCCGATAACCAGTGGTACAACAATCCACGCGAGTGCCAAAAGAATGATTGCGTAAACAGCGAAGTTGTAGATCTCATCTCGCGGAGGTTCGCCAGCGGCACCGATTGTTTCCCACAATGCTGCGAGTGACTGGTCAGTGGCGAGCCGGATGCGGCGCCGTGCCACAGCAGCGCTGTACAGCGCTACCCAAGAGAGGGCGAAAAGAACGCTCACGGCGATTATGCCGAGCGCG
>CAIYHK010000180.1 GCA_903925985.1 uncultured Actinomycetes bacterium | reverse complement strand
CTTCTTCGCGGGCTTTGTGGCCTTTTTTGCTACAGCCTTCTTGGCGGGGACGGGCTTTTTCGCCGTTGCCTTCTTGGCTGACTTAGGCGCCTTCTTCGCGGAAGCCTTCTTAGCGGGAGCCTTCTTGGCTGACTTAGCTACCGGCTTTTTCGCTGCTGGCATGTTTACCCTCCAGTTGTGGAAGTTTTGATGCTAGGCGTTCGAGGTGCTTCTCTCCACCATCAACCAAAACTTGATGCCATCTAGCTCGCCATTTTCCTGATCATCACTGGCACCGATCACCCAATTGACCTCTAGGGAAAGGGTCTCAGCGGCAATAACCGACTCAAAGGACTTGACCTTCTCAATAAGTGATGCCTCTGCCGTGACTCGGAGGCGAATTCGGTCCGAAACATCAAATCCCGCGTCTCGCCTCGCCTGCTGAACTGCCCGCATCAGGTCGCGCGCGCTGCCTTCGGCTTCTAGCTCTGGGGTGACAACCGTGTCTAGAAGCACGACCCCAGCACCAGATCCGAGCGCGGCCGATGCAGTGCCCTCATTGGCGGAAGTCGCAACAAATTTGCGTGTGAACTCATCTGGCTGCAGTGTCACGCCAGCAACATCAATTCCATCGCCACTTGGGATCCAATCACCTTTTTTGATGGCAGCGATCACTTTTTGAGTGTTGGGGCCAAGACGTGGCCCGGCGATTGCTGGCACCAACTGAATAACTTCAGCCGCCACCGATGCAACGTCATCAACCAGTCGCACATCCTTTACGTTCGTCTCATCAGCGATCAGCTCAGTGAACTGCTGCAGCGATGGAGCCGCAGCGCTTGCAATTGTGACACTTGCAAGCGGCAGACGCACTCGGCGCGCACTCGCCTTACGCAATGAAAGTGTGGTCGAACACACGTCACGAACTGCGTCCATGGTCTTAGCCAGATGCACATCATTCGGCAGGTCGTTTGCGTCAGGCCACGATTCGAGATGCACACTTCGTGCTCCGGTCAACCCCCGGAAGATGACCTCTGAAGTCAGCGGGAGCATTGGGGCGGTAACTCGGCAAAGAATATGCATTACAGAGTGAAGAGTGTTGATCGCATCCTGATCACCAGCCCAAAAACGATCCCGGCTGCGTCGGATGTACCAGTTCGTTAAAGCGTCAAGGAATGAGCGCACCTCCGCACATGCTCCAAAAAGATCATTGGCTTCCATGGTGCGAGTGGTTGACGCAACAAGCTCCGAGGCTTTCGCGAAGATGTAACGGTCCATGACGTGATCACTCGCGAGGCTTAACTGGCCTTCACGGTTCTCAGCGTTCGCGTACAAAGTGAGGAAGTACCAGGAGTTCCACATCGGTAGAAGAATCTGGCGCACCGTTTCCTTAATGCCTGATTCAGTCACCGAGAAATCTCCCCCACGGAGAATCGAAGAAGACAACAAGTACCAACGCATTGCATCGGCCCCATAGGTGTCAAACACCTTCATTGGATCGGGATAGTTGCGAAGGCTCTTTGACATCTTTTGGCCATCGTCACCGAGCACAATCCCGTGGCTGACACAGTTCGCAAATGCGGGGCGATCAAAGAGAGCCGTTGCGAGCACGTGCAATGTGTAGAACCAGCCGCGGGTTTGCCCGATGTATTCGACAATGAAGTCACCTGGGTAGTGATTCTCAAACCATTCTTGATTCTCAAACGGATAGTGCACTTGAGCAAAAGGCATTGAGCCGCTTTCAAACCAGCAATCCAAAACCTCAGGGACTCGACGCATCATCGACTTGCCGGTCGGATCATCGGGATTGGGTCGGATGAGATCGTCAATCTGCGGACGATGAAGATCGGTTACATCCGTACCGAAATCGTCCTGAAGTTGCTGAATGCTTCCGTAAACATCAATTCGCGGATAGTTCGGGTCGTCGCTCTTCCACACCGGAATGGGTGAGCCCCAGAATCGATTGCGGCTAATTGCCCAGTCGCGAGCGTTGGCCAGCCACTTACCGAATGAACCGTCCTGTAGATGCTCAGGCACCCACGTGATGTCCTGGTTCAATTCGAGCATGCGGTCTTTGATTGCTGTGACTTTGACAAACCACGAAGACATGGCACGGTAAACGAGCGGCTCAGCACAGCGCCAGCAGTGCGGATATGAGTGGTTGTACGTGTCGTGACGTACAACAACTCCAACTTCCTTCAGATGCTTAATCACATCAGTGTTGGCCTCAAATACGTGACGACCCGACCAATCTGTTACCTCTGCGGTGTATCGACCGTGCTCATCCATCGGACAAATCGTCGGAATATTCGCAGTCTGGCAAGTTGTTTGGTCATCTTCGCCGAATCCTGGTGCCAAGTGAACGATGCCCGTTCCGTCTTCGGCTGAGACAAATTCTG
>CAIYHK010000179.1 GCA_903925985.1 uncultured Actinomycetes bacterium | reverse complement strand
CGATCAGGATTTACCTTGCATTAAGGGTGGAAGGCATGGCAAGAGTCGATTTCTTCTACGAAAAAGATGGCCGTGGATTTTTGTGTAACGAAGTCAACACCATCCCGGGATTCACACCTATTTCCATGTATCCAAAAATGTGGGAAGCAAGCGGTCTCGCGTACCCAGATCTGATTGATCGGCTTGTAGATCTCGCACTGGCACGTCATGCGCGCAAGAGGCACAAAACCTCACGGTAATAAAGCAGCGCGTAGAAATTCGATCATCTCGCGACGCAACTTTCGCAAGTTGCCAACTGTGGGTTCCCACCCAACTACACGTAGTGCCTCAGTTTCGGTTGCTACACCAACGACGGTTGCATAGACCAACGACAACAGAATCCGCGGGTCAGCTTTGCGCAGTCGGCCAGCTTGCATCTCCCCTTCTAACCAGGCAACTGCTGTTTCAATATGACTGCTCATAGCGTCAAGGAGTTGGTCCGACGTGCTCGTATCGAGTCGATTCAATTCACGCACAAGACCAAGCAAAGAAGGCCGCCGCACAGCTGCGGCGAAAACAGAATTGATTGTTGCTTCCACGCGCGCAAAGCCGTCACCTGCTCCGCGAACCGGTTTATCAATGGCATACAAGAGTTCAACTGCGGTTGCGGTCAACACTTTGCCAATCAGTGCATCCTTAGACGGATACCAATAGAGAAGAGTCTGCTTGGCCACACCAACAGTGCCCGCAATGTCGTCCAAAGATGTGCCTGCGATTCCGTGCCGCCCAAATAGGTCGGTGGCAACTGTCAATATGCGGTCCGCTGTTGGGGCACTCTGGGCCATAAAACCCATGTATATCAGGAATTCGGTCTCTCCTCTACCATTTGGTAGAGAAAGGTGCTAGAACTCTTGGTGTGATTGCGGAGTCACTCGCTGGAAAGCGCATAGCCATCACCGGGGCAACCGGATTTGTTGGCACTGCGCTTGTTGAACGCCTGCTTCGTGCTGTGCCTGATTGCGAATTGGTTTTACTGGTTCGCCCTGGTCGTCGGTCAAGTGCCGCTGAGCGAGTACGCAAAGAGTTGCTCAAAAACGACGCATTCGATTTACTGCGCAAGAACTTGAAGGACACCGCTGAGGATTTCGATTCCATGTGTGCTCGGCGAATCGTCACAATTGCGGGCGATGTTTCGACTGATGGACTCGGGCTTTCACCTGAAGACGCACAAATCCTCGCTTCATGTGATGTTGTCATTCACTCTGCAGCTGCGGTGTCATTTGATTCACCACTCGACTCCGCTGTCGAGATCAACCTCTTGGGTCCAACACGAATTGCCCATGCACTGCAAGCGTTGGGTGTTTCACCACACTTGGTCGCTGTTAGTACTTGCTACGTTGCGGGAAACCGTCGTGGTAATGCACCCGAAAAACTGGTTTCTGAAGGACCATTTGATCTTGGATTGAACTGGCGTAACGAAGTTCAGGCCGCGCGCAGACTCCGCAGCGATGCTGAAGCAGCAAGCCGAGCACCTGCACAATTGGAGTCATTCAGAAAAGAAGCGCGACGTGAACTTGGTGCTGCCGGTGCACCTGCGCTTGCGGCCAAAACCGAACAACTGCGCACTGACTGGGTGAAGGATCAGTTGGTCCTTGCGGGCCGCTCGCGTGCAGCAAGTGTGGGCTGGCCTGATGCATACGCTTTCACGAAGGCTCTCGGCGAACAAGCACTGACCGACGAAAAGCGAAACATTCCAGTCAGCATCGTGCGGCCATCAATCATTGAGTCTGCTCTCGCCGAACCCAAGCCTGGATGGATTCGTGGTTTCCGAATGGCAGAACCCGTGATTCTTTCCTATGCACGCGGAATGTTGAAAGAGTTTCCGGGCGTTCCAGAAGGAACGATCGATGTCATTCCAGTTGACATTGTCGTTGCTGCAATCATCGCTGTTTCCGCACTTGGCCCCGACCGGGCTCCCGACATCACTCAGGTTGCCTCGGGCGGAATCAACCCTCTCAGCTACCGGACTCTGGTTGACAACGTGCGTGACTGGTTTACGCAACACCCGATCTATGACTCAGAAGGTCAGCCAATCATCGTTCCGGACTGGAATTTCCCTGGACGCGGTCGTGTGCAAACCCAACTCAAGCGCGCACAATCGTTGACCAACCGTGCCGAAAAGACCCTTCAATCTCTGCCATTAAGAGGTACCCAAGCAAAATGGGCTGCAAAGCTTGAAGAACGCAAAGGCGATATTGAGCGCGCTCTTGAATATGTCGAGCTCTACGGGCTGTACACCGAGTGTGAAGCGATCTATCAAGTAGACAACCTCATGGGCATTTGGAACACCCTCGACGCCAAAGATCGGGACGACTTCTGCTTCGATCCGCGTGCGGTTGACTGGCCCGAGTACATCCACAACATTCACCTGCCTTCCATCGTTCAACACGCTCGTGTTAAGACCCAGCCAGGGAAGACCCGTACCGATCGTGCGAGTCGACTGCGTGCCAATGTTCTTTCGCGCGAGCGCCACGTTGCCGCATTCGACCTTGAAAACACGCTCATTGCATCAAACGTCGTGGAGAGTTATTCATGGCTGGCAACGCGGCGACTGAATACTCCCGAACGAGTTCGATACGTGCTCCAGACACTGAAGGAAAGCCCACAGCTACTTGCGATGGATCGCAAAGACCGCGGTGACTTTCTGCGCTACTTCTACCGACGCTATGAGGATGCACCCGTTGAACAGATCGACGAAGACGTGCGCGACATGATGACGCAACTGATCATCACGAAGTCGTTCCCCGATGGACTACGGCGAGTTAGGGAGCACCGCGCTCTTGGACACCGAACGGTTCTGATAACTGGTGCACTTGATTTTGCAGTTGCAGGATTGAAACCACTGTTTGATGAGATCGTTGCTGCTGAGATGTCCATTCGCCCTGATGGCACATACTCGGGTGAGATGAAACGAGTTCCACCAACTGGTGAAACTCGTGCTCAAGTTCTCGCTGATTACTGCGAGGCCGAGGGTTTCAATTTGGATGAGTGTGTCGCCTACGCCGATTCGACATCAGATTTACCGTTGTTAGAAGCAGTTGGGCACCCAGTTGCTGTCAACCCAGAGACCCGGCTCGCAGCGATCGCTCGCAAGCGTGGATGGCTGGTCGAAAACTGGGATACCGCTCCTGGAATGTCCAAGCCATTGTTACCAATCGGCACCATTCTGTCTGAGCGTGAACGAAAGAAGTACATGCCTGTTCCCGGACGCAGGGGGCGATGATGAGGGCGCTGAGAATTGATCGATCAGTTTCACGTTTTGCCATATCGCGCATTGCCGCCTCAGTAAGTACTGCACGCGCAGCAAAGATCTCATCGCTAGAGCACGTCACAATTGACCTACCCGAATGCCCAGGCAAGGGATGGATGACCCTGCGCCCATTACTGACAGGAATTTGTGGCAGTGATCTCGCGCTGGTTGAAGGGCACGCCTCGCCTTATTTCGAGGATTGGGTCAGCTTTCCATTCGTTCCCGGGCATGAGATCGTTGGCCTACTCGAAGACGGAACCCGTGTTGTGGTTGAACCAGTACTCGGACACGCTGCACGCGGTCACAAACCACCACACCCCGACTCTGCTCCAGGTGATGGTGATGACTACGCACACCTTGCACTTCCACCACTCAAACCAGGAATCCAAACGGGCTTCTGTTGCTCCACTGGTGGAGGCTGGTCAGAGCAGCTATGGGTTCATGAATCTCAGGTGCACCGGATCCCAGACTCAATGTCGGATGAAGCAGCTGTTCTGATTGAACCACTTGCTGGTGGTATCCACGCAGCATTGATGGCAATTAGGTCGATCGCTCAGAACGAACACGCAGCGCAAACAACCGAACCCGTGATCGCCGTACTCGGTGCGGGAACTATGGGCCTTGCTGCGATTGCGGGTCTACGTAAATTTGCTCCATCGGCGAAGATCATCGTTGGTGCGCGCTATCCGGTCCAACACCGTTTCGCATCCGCACTGGGAGCAACCGAAGTTGTCTCGCCCGACGATCTAGCCCGTGCAGTGCGTCGACACACGGGGTGCCACATGGTTGGCGATTACTTGTCGTCTGGTGCGCATGCAACCATCGATGCCGTTGGCAACTCAGCAAGTGTTGACCAATGCATCAGACTCACCCGACCAAGATCAACAGTGGTGCTGATGGGGATGCCAGCGAATGTCTCAGTGGACATGACTGGACTATGGCATCGCGAAACAAAACTTGCCGGTTCCTACACATATGGAACTGAAATTCTTCCCGGTGGACGTTCAGCAAGAACTTTTGATCTTGCAATTGAACTCGCCGCCGAAATTGGTGCTGAACGCTTGTTAAGCGCCACCTACCGACTGCACGAATATGCCGATGCGCTTGCCCACGCTGGTGCCTCTGGCGCACGAGGTGACTTCAAGATCGCATTTGACCTTCGACCCACAAATAAGGAGAGCCACTGATGCCACGTCCAGGGTTCGTACAAGAAGTTGACCGCTCCACCCCACCACAGCTTTTTTGGCGAGGCGAAAACTTCTCTCTTGAGAAATTGCCTGCTGATCGCAGCCGGGTGATCTATGCGCCCGAGCCTCATGATCCGATCAAAGACATTGATGGTGCAATCCGCCATGCATTGCTAAATCCGATTGATTCTGATCCTTTGCCCGAACTTCTCTTTCCCGGCATGAAACTGACGATCGCTTTTGACGATGTGAGCCTTCCGCTACCCAAGATGACGCGTCCCGACATCCGCCAACGTGTCATTGAGGCCGTACTTGATTTAGCTGCTGATGCCGGTGTGGACGATGTCCACATAATTGCCGCACTTGCCTTGCATCGCCGGATGACCGAAGACGAGCTACGCCATGCCCTCGGGGATCGTGTCTACGACGCTTTTGCCCCACGCGGAACCCTTTACCAACACGATGCAGAAGACCCAGACAATCTCGCGTTCCTAGGCGCAACTCCTGAGGGTGAAGAGGTTGAGATCAATAAGCGAGCCGCCGAAAGCGACCTGCTCATTTATGTGAATATCAACCTTGTCGCGATGGATGGCGGCTGGAAGAGCACGGCCACCGGGCTCGCAAGTTACAGATCATTGCGCCATCATCACAATCCACAAACTTTGCTCCACTCGAATTCACTAATGGATCAGCATCGAAGTGAGCTTCATAAGTCCAACTGGCGTATGGGAAAAATCATGCGCGATAACGGCCCCAAGATTTTCCAGATTGAGACCACTCTCAACAACGATTCATTCCCCGACCCATTCGGGTTTCTCGGCAAGCGTGAATGGGAGTGGAATGCCCGTGACCGTGCAACGTTCGTGGCCTCAAGCAAAGCCCTGAATCGAACTCCCTCCTCAATTGCGCGCAAAATCTTTCACTCGATTGAGGCACCGCACCAGATGACCTCAATCCAAGCCGGAGAAGTTGAGGCAGTTCATAAAATCACCACCGAAAACGTCTACAACCAACAGATTGTTGAAGTTCAAGGCCAGACCGACATTCTCACGATGGGCATTCCATATATATGCCCCTACAACGTGAACTCCATCATGAACCCAATCCTCGTGATGTGCACTGCTCTCGGGTATTTCTTCAACATGTACCGTGGCAAACCACTGGTGCGTGAAGGTGGCGTGATCATCATGACGCACCCGACTCCGTGGGAGTTCAACTCAGTTCATCATCCGAGCTACATCGACTTCTTTGAAGAAGTGCTTTCAGATACAACTGATGGTGTTCGGATGCATAAGGAATATGAAAAGAAGTTTGCAGAAGACGATTGGTACCGGCATTTGTACCGCACTGGCAATGCGTATCACGGCGTGCATCCGTTCTATATGTGGTATTGGGGAACTCATGCCATGCACCATTGTGGACGCATCATCATTGTGGGTGGCGATGTGCGCGCCGTGCGACGCCTCGGATTCACCCCCGCATCAACTCTCAATGATGCTTTAGAGATCGCGTCTGATGTGGTGGGTCGCACCCCGACCATCACGCACATGCGCGTTCCCCCGCTCATGATTGCAGACGTTAAATAGGCGCCCATGAATTCCAAGGAACTCGCCAAGAAAGGAACTCTGAAGGTACTCGCCCGTGCAGGCGATGCCGTTGAGTTTGCTGCGAGACCGGCAATTCGTCGTGTACGCAAACTTGGATTCCCCTACCGAGCACCCACTGTTCCAAAAGGAATTGTGATTGAACCCAAAGAAGACCACTTAGGTGCCAACTTTGAAACCAGCTGGGCGCGGACCCCGGTGGCTAGAGGTTTTCGTCGTGCCTTTTTAGCCGGACCCGTGACTGCAGCGGTTCGTGTGATTGCCAGCCCACAGGTATATGGAGTTGATCGACTTGCTGATCTTGCAAGAGTCGAAGATCCAATACCCGTGATCTTTTGCCCAAATCACCATTCGCATCTAGATACGCCATTGATGGCCACGGTGATACCGCAACCGTGGCGCAATAAGGTTGTTACAGCAGCGGCCGCTGACTATTTCTTCAACACCAGGGCCAAAGGTACGTTAGCTGCGCTGAGTCTTAATGCGATTCCAATCGACCGTGAAGCAACGGGGCGAAAGAGTGCTGAACAAATTCGTAATCTAATTGACACTGGTTGGAGCCTCGTGATCTACCCCGAAGGTGGACGCTCACCAGATGGGTGGGGCCAAGAATGGAAAGGTGGCGCTGCGTACATCGCCAGCCGTACTCAAACACCGCTCATTCCTGTATTCATCGATGGAACGGGCTCAATCTTCGGCAAAGGTGCAAAGCGACTACGACCAGGCAGAACACGCATCGTTTTTGGTGCGCCGGTCTGGCCAGAACAAGACGAGAACATCCGCGTATTGGGATCCCGACTGCAAAAAGCTGTTGAACTACTCGCTGACGAAGTGAGCACCGACTATTGGGATTCGCGCTTGCGTCGCAAAGAAAAGGCCACTCCTAAATTGACTGGCCCCGAATACAACGGTTGGCGACGTCAATGGTTGCTCTCAGAGATGCGACAGACGGGTGACACCGGACAGCGTCGTCGCCAAAAGCGTCGTTGGCCAGACATCGGGTAAACATTCGTCATCACTGATCGTGACTTTCATCCGTCGAGAGTGACGGATTGCATCTGTACGTTTAACCGCAATGCAGAGCAAGGGCCGAAGTATCGCGTCAATTTTGACCTCAATTTTGATCCTGTCGGCTACGGCAGTTGCTTTATTGAGTTCTATCGGCGCGGTAAGTATCGGTGGATATCGCCCAATTGTTATCACTAGTGGCTCAATGCAGCCTTCGATCAGTCGTGGTGATTTACTGCTAATCAAGAAGTCAGATGACATCACAGTTGGTGACATCATTACCTTTCGGCCATTAACTGGCCAGATTGACTCGGTTACGCACCGGGTAGTCGGTATCGAAAATGGTCTTGATGGCATTTCCTATCTCACCAAAGGAGATGCAAATACCACGACTGATGTTGTGCCGATACCTGACGAGCGTGTGATCGGTGTAGTGGTTCGCGAAATACCCAAAGTCGGGTTTATTGCACTCGCATTGCACAATCGAGTCTTCGTTGTGCTTCTGGTTCTTGCATTGGTCCTTATGGAACTAACGGTCTGGATGTCGAGAAATCATCATTTGGAAGAAATACAACTAACCCCTGAAGGGAAACAACATGAAAATGCAATCTGAAGCAAGCGGTGCCGAGGTACCGCCCAAATTTAGAAAACGAAAATGGTTATTACGGGTCTCGG
>CAIYHK010000178.1 GCA_903925985.1 uncultured Actinomycetes bacterium | reverse complement strand
GTCGATGCGTTCGCCGCAATGGGCCTACACCCCGATGTGGTATTCGAATTGGATCTCACACGTAACCGCCCGGATTGCTGGGGCCATGTTGGGGTGGCACGCGATCTTGCTGCACATTTCGGTACTGCCATTCGTTCTGGCTCAGTTGACATTGATTCGGTTATCAATGGACCAGAGAAGACTGTGGCTGTTGCAATTATCGATGGTGCGCGCTGCGGTCGGTTTGCGTCGATTGTGATCTCTGGGCTCCAGGTGAAACCATCACTACAAAGTCATGCCAATAAGCTGACTGCTGTAGGCATGCGTCCGATTAACAACATCGTTGATGTTTCAAACCTGGTGATGCTTGAAACCAATCAGCCCAACCACGCCTACGATCTGCGATCAGTTCAGGGTTTTCGAATTCGTGAGGCCACGCGTGGGGAGGTCCTCGCAACCCTCGACGGTGTTGAGCGCAAGCTGGATACCAGTGACTTATTGATTTGCGATCAAAATGACTCGCCAATTGGTATCGCAGGCATCATGGGTGGGCTGGAGAGCGAAGTGCGGCTCGACACCACCGAAATTGCACTTGAAGTGGCATGGTTTGAGCCAGAAGGTATTGCGGCATCTGTGCAAAGACTCGGTCTGCGTTCCGAAGCCTCTGCTCGATTCGAACGGGGAACTGATCCCTATGGAATTGCGCAATCAGTTGTGCGTTTTGTGGAGCTTCTGCGTGAGACCTGCCCAAATCTTGTTGTTCATTCAGGTGTCACGGATTCGTTCGCTGAATCCCTGCCAGTAGCAACCCAGATTTCACTGCGTGTGCCTCAAGTTGAGCGACTACTAGGCACCGCGTTCACCAAGGAACAGATCACCGATCTTCTTACGCCGATTGGTTTCATGGTGTCAGGTGACAAGGAGTTGCTTGATGTGGTGGTGCCAACCTGGAGGCCCGACTGCACGTTGGAAGTTGACTTGATTGAGGAGATAGCCCGCCATTTCGGGTATGACAACCTCGGCAAGTCGGTGCCTAAATCTGCTGTTCATGGTGGTCTTTCAATCCTGCAGCAACGCCGACGCGCGTTGCATGAGGTCGTACTTGGTCTAGGCGCATCAGAGGCCATGCCGAATCCATTCCTTGCTCAAGGCGATCTGGAAGCAGCGGGCTTGAATTCGAAAGATGCTTTGCACTTGGCAAATCCACTGGTGGCGGAAGAAAGTGTGTTGCGCACTTCTTTAATTCCTGGTCTGTTACGAAGTGTTAGCTATAACGAAAATCACCGAGTAGCTGATATCGCACTGTTTGAGATCGGCCATGTTTACCCGCGGGATTCAAGCACCACGAATGGTCTGCCTGCTGAGTCCGAGATGCTTGCAATTATTGCTGCGGAAAAGGATGCGACCGCAGCGATGAGTTGGTGGAATGAGGTTGCGGCTGCACTCGGAGTAGGGGCCCAGATAGATCAACTCACGGTTCCCGATGCGATGCATCCAACACGCTCTGCCACATTGCGCCGCGGCAAAGAAGTAATCGGAGCAGTTGGAGAAATTGACCCGCTGGTCTTGCGACGTTTCAACATTGCATCGCGTGTTGCTTATCTGGAAGTGAATCTATCGGCGGTTCTTGGCTCGGAGCCGAAACCCGCACAGGCAAAAGTTGTCAGTCGTTTCCCATCGAGTGACATTGATCTTGCGTTTGTGCTCGATTCATCGCAGCCCGCAGCAAATGTGATGCGTGCACTGCGACAAGCGGGTGGGGCATTGGTCGCTGACATCACATTGTTCGATGTTTATCGCGGCCCTGGCGTTGATGACTCCGCTCGGAGCCTGACCTTCCGCCTTCGCCTGCAGGCCTCAGACCACACCCTGACTGATAGCGAGATTGCTGGCGTACGAGAAAAGTGCATCGCGGCCGTCGAAAAAGCTGGTGGAACCCTGCGAGCATAGGCTTGCATAGATATACAGTCCTTGGTATATTGATCGGGTGACCCCCACCAAACCTCTCAAAGTCGGCATTGTCGGCGCTTCTGGCTACACCGGAGCAGAGCTTCTGCGGCTCCTGGCTGGCCATCCCGAGATGGAAGTTGTCTACGCCACCGGTGACTCGCAGGCTGGCACGCTCGCTTCATCTCTGTATCCGAGCCTTGCCGTTGCATATCCAAACCTCGTCTTTGCTGAGTACGAAGCAAGTTCAGCTGAGGGTCTAGATGTTGTCTTTCTTGGTTTGCCACACGAAGCATCACTGGTGGTTGCATCGCAACTGTACGGAAAAGTCGGATGCATTGTTGATCTTTCAGCTGCATATCGGCTGAAGGATTCATCCCTTTACCCGCAGTGGTATGGCTTTACGCACGACCAACCTGATCTCCTGCAGCAAGCGGTCTATGGGCTACCAGAGTTGTACCGGTCAGAACTCGCGGGTGCGAAGTTGATAGCAACACCGGGTTGTTATGTGACAGCCGCATCACTCGCGTTGGCGCCACTCGTGCAATCAGGGCTGATTGCCAACGATGACGTGATCGTCGACGCCGCGTCTGGTGTCTCAGGAGCGGGTCGCACGCTCAAGCAGGAGAGTCTGTTTTGCAGCGTGGACGAAGATTTCAGCGCTTACGGTCTGCTTGACCATCGGCACACCCCAGAGATTGAGCAAGTCACGGGTGCCACAGTTCTATTCACACCTCATTTGGCGCCAATGAATAGGGGCATTCTTGCCACTTGCTATGCAAAGCCGACAGCGGAAGGCCTCACCACCGCGCGAGTGCTTGCGGAGTTGGCGCGCTTTTACAAGGACGAACCATTTGTCAGTGTGCGGATGACTCCACCAAGCACGAAAGCGACTCTTGGCACTAACGCGTCTCATATAAGCGCGCGTTATGACCAACGCACCAATCGCGTGATTGTGCTCTGCGCAATTGACAATCTGTGTAAAGGCGCAAGTGGCGGGGCAGTACAAGCCGCCAATGTTGCCTTTGGAATAAACGAGGCAGCGGGACTCACTGCTGTCGGAATGTATCCATGATGAATAACGCATCTAACCAAGACGCCACCACCCAACTGCTCATTGAGGCGCTGCCGTATATTCGGCGCTTCGCCGGCAAAGTGATGGTTGTGAAATACGGCGGCAATGCTCTGGCCGGCGCTTCTGAGAACGATGCAATGTCACAGTTCGCAAAGGACATCGTGTTGATGCATGCCGTTGGTATCAAACCGATCGTGGTGCACGGTGGGGGCCCTCAAATCAGCGACATGATGAAGCGCCTGGGTAAAGAGACTGAGTTTCGCAATGGGCTCAGAGTTACCGATGCCGAAACCGTAGCGATAGCGCAAATGGTTCTTGGTGGTCAGGTAAATCCACAACTGGTTGCGGCGATCAATGTGCACGGCGCGCTTGCAGTTGGCCTTTCCGGTGCCGATGCGAGTCTTGTAAAAGCTCAGCCACTTGATCCTGAGCTTGGCTTTGTTGGCGAAGTCACTGCGGTCAATGCGGAGATTCTGAAAGCACTTCTTGACGACAATCTGATACCGGTCCTTGCAACTATTGGAGTCGATGATTCAGGGCAGGCCTACAACATCAATGCGGACACGGTTGCCGGTGCTGTAGCTGAAGCCGTCGGTGCCGAGAAGATCATCTATCTCACGGACATTGAGGGCCTTCGCAGCAAGGTAGATGATGCCTCAAGCCTGATTCGTCAGATAACTAGCAGCGAACTCGCAGCCTTGGTAACAGACGGCACCATCGCTGGCGGAATGATTCCAAAAGTTCAGTCATGCATTGATGCTGTGAACTCTGGTGTAGCAAGGGCTCACATTCTGGATGGACGCATACCTCATGTCCTGTTGTTGGAATTGTTCACCGACGCAGGCGTTGGCACGATGATCACCAAAGAAAAGGTCTCTCATGTCGGCGCATGAGTTCATTGATTCTGGCAAGTCGGCAAAATCTCTGATTGGCTCACGTCCTGATTGCCCTTTCATGCCCGTATTCGGCGCTCCGCAGGTGATGTTCGTAAAAGGAAAAGGAACCGAGCTGTGGGATTCTGAGGGGAAACGGTATTTAGACTTCTTGTGCGGTCTTGCTGTTACTTCACTTGGGCACTCACACGATGCAATCTCAGAGGCCATCGCATCGCAAGCATCCATGCTCATGCACGTGAGCAACTTTTTTGCCAACCCAATTGCCACAACTGCAGCCGTTGAACTCGATGCACTTCTTGGTGGGGGTGGACAGGTCTTTTTCTGCAACTCAGGTGCCGAAGCAAATGAGGCCGCAATCAAACTTGCGCGCAAGTTCGGTGGTCGTGGTCGCCATACCGTGGTGTCTGCATACGGCAGCTTTCATGGGCGCACACTGGCAGCACTTGCGGCTACCGGGCAGCCGGCAAAACACGAACCCTTCCAGCCAATGCCCGAAGGTTTTAGACATGTCGCATACGGCGACATCGATGCGTTGGCTGAAGCAATAGACCCAGGAGTTGCAGCTGTTCTACTCGAGTCGGTGCAAGGTGAAGGCGGAGTCGTTCCCGCGCCCGAGGGCTACCTGCGCGCTGTTCGTGACCTGTGCACACAACGTGGTGTCCTTTTGATTCTTGATGAGGTTCAAACTGGTCTCGCACGCACGGGCAAATGGTGGGGCTTTGAACACGATGACATCGAGCCCGATGCAGTTTGTGTGGCAAAAGCCCTTGGTAACGGAATGCCTATCGGTGCACTGTGGGCAAAAAAAGAAATAGCAGCGGTATTTCAACCCGGCGATCATGGGAGTACCTACTCTGGAACGGCGATTGCCACTGCCGCTGCCTCGGCAGTGATGCAGGAGATGAAGCGTATAAATGCGCCACAAATGGCGGCAGAGAATGGCGCATACCTCTCGAAGGCTGTCGCGGCAATGTCGCGCGTTAAGTCGGTACGTGGCCGCGGTTTACTTCTTGGCGTGGAACTTGTTGATGGACTTGATGCCAAAGCAGTGCAGTTGAGTTTGTTGCATAAAGGTTTGGTAACGAATGCTGTCACTGCGACTGCGCTGCGCCTTGCTCCGCCCCTGAATGTGTCTGACGCGGAAATGGACGAAGCAATTTCAATCATCGCTACGGAGGTTGGCTGACATGGTTAGGTCACTAATTAATCTGCGCGACCTGAGTCGTGATGAGCTACTTGAAATCCTTGCGCTTTCGGAATTGCCGGTTGCTGATTTGGGTGCGCCAATGAAGGGTCTTGGTGCGGCACTAATTTTTGAAAAACCCTCGAATCGGACTCGTCATTCAATGGAGATGGCCGTGGTTCAACTGGGTGGGCATCCTGTTTATACCCGCGGTGAGGAAATCGGATTTGATACTCGTGAACCAGTTGAAGATGTAGCCGCAATCATGTCGGGCTACCACGCCATTCTTTGTGCACGAGTTTTCAAGCACTCTGTTGTGGAGCGACTAGCAGCGGCCGCCAGTGTCCCTGTTGTGAACATGCTGTCGGACCATTCACACCCCCTTCAGGGTCTTGCTGATGTGCTGACCATGCGTCAGGAGTTAGGGGACCTAAAAGGAAAGACCGTTGCTTGGGTTGGTGACTGGAACAATGTTGCACGCTCGCTTGCCGAAGCGTCCTCAATGCTGGGCATGAGTATTCGTATCGGTGCCCCAAGTGGCTATCAGGCTGATCCAAGAGAACTCGATGACATCCAAGCTCTTGGAGCATCTGACATTAATCAATTCACCTCACCGGAAGAAGCGGTGGCAGGTGCTGATGTTGTACACACGGATGTCTGGACCTCAATGGGGCAAGAAGCAGAAAATGTTGTCAGATTGAAAGCGTTCGCTGGATATTCGGTGACGGAAGATTTGATGAGACACGCTAAAACCAGTGCACTCTTCATGCATTGTTTGCCAGCCCATCGCGGTGAAGAAGTTGCAGCTGAGGTAGTCGATGGGCCCACCAGCAGAGTTGTGAAACAGGGGCACAATCGAATGCACAGCGCAAGAGGTGCCCTCGCATTCTTGTTAGGGGTGAAGGCATGAGTGTTAAGAATCAGCGCCAACGAATACTGCAACAAATAATTTCGCAACAAGCCGTCACATCACAGACTCAACTTGTCGACCTCATGAGTGATGCC
>CAIYHK010000177.1 GCA_903925985.1 uncultured Actinomycetes bacterium | reverse complement strand
TGAAAGTGCAAACGACAACATCGCAGCCGCAGCGATACCCGGCGCAATCAAAGGCAGGGTCACTTTCCGAAAGGCCGTAAGAGGTGAAGCACCGAGATCCATTGCAGCTTGCTCGAGGGTCCAGTCAAAGCCTCGAATTCTCGCCCGCACCGTAAGAGCAACAAATGAAATCTGGAACATCACATGGGCGATGATCACTGTGGGATAACCAAAATCGACATTGTTATTGATGAACAGTGTGGCAAGTGACGAACCAAGGACCACTTCTGGTGATGTCAACGGCAGCACAAGGAACAAATCAACTACGGTGCCGCCACGGAATTTGTACTTGCTCAATGAGATCGCCATCAGTGCACCGAGCACGGTTGCAATCAGGGTGGAGGCGACTGCTATGCGCAAACTGACCAGCAATGCTTCCGTCAGTGCTTTTTCAGCGAATGGATTCGCCCAGTTGTCGAGTGTGAAACGCTGCCAACGAATGTTGTACTTGCCATTTGGCTTGTTGAACGAAAACAGCACAACCACAAAAATTGGCAGGAAGATGTAGAACAACGCGAGACCGGCATAGGCATTCAATGCCAATGATCCAAAACGCGCACGACGCGACTTGACAGCACCTTTGCCGAAACGGCTCATACGAGATCCTCAGTGCCGAGGAACTTGGTGTAAATCATTACTGCAACGGTGATAATCGCCATCAGTACGAGCGACATTGCGCCAGCCACTGGCCAGTTGTTCTGCCGAATGAACTGATCTTGGATTGAGTTACCGATCATCGTTGTGTTCGGAGAACCAAGCAAGGCGGCGTTAATGAAGTCGCCAGCGGCGGGGATGAAGGTCAAGAGTGTGCCCGCAAAGATTCCTGGGAAGGTCAATGGCAACACCACCTTGCGAAAAGCCCGCCGACCAGTCGAGTAAAGGTCATGAGCGGCATCGAGGAGTCGAACATCGATTTTTTCCATGCTCACGTAAATAGGCAGCACCATGAATGGAAGGAAGTTATAGGTCAACCCACCAATCACTGCCGCGGGGGTGTTCATCAACTTTCCGTTTTCCATGATGTTCAATGACTCGAACAGCCCAGTGAGGCGCAGATCATCGATGATCGAAACGATTGGCCCAGAATCTGCGAGCAGGTTTTGCCAAGCGAGCGTACGAATCAGATACGAGGTGAAAAACGGCACCACCACCAAACCGAGCAGGATGGTTTTGTAGCGGCCGCCGCGAAACGCAATCACATACGCAAGCGGGAATCCGATGATCAACGTCAGCAGTGTGGCGATTCCGGCGTAGCTGAAACTGCGAACGAATTGTGGCCGGAATTCGGTTAGAGCGGTTCGGTAGTTATCCCAATGCCAGGAAAAGTCGGGCCAAAAGTCAAACCGGCTTTCCTTGGCTGACAAAGACATCACGAACAATGACCAAACCGGAGCCAAGAAAAACAGTGCCAACCACAAAATGCCAGGTTTCAAGAGACCATACGGCGCAAGCTTGCGTCGCACTTCCCCATTTCCCATCACAGCCATTGCGATGATGCCGACCAAGACCGCCCCAAGAGCGATGACCACTAAGCGCGCAGCATCACCGTTAACCCAACCAGCACCCACAGCCACAATGCCGAGGGCCAAAAGCAACATGGTGCCAAGACCAACGAAGTCGGCACGGTCAAAAAACTTTGCCAGCCGCGTGCGTCGGTCAACCACCAGGTTCATTTGATTATCGAGCCCTAAGCACCAGTGATTTTGGCGAAGGCCTCGTCAAACTTTGCTTCTTCTTCCTCTGACAACGATGCAAAAGTACGCAAACGCTTCTTTTCGTCTTCGGTCGGGAACAAGATCGTGCTTTCGGCCATCATCGCCGCGTCGCCACCCATTTTCACGAGTTCGTCGCGAACGCCTTCAACTGGCGATATGTATCCCACTTCAGCGGCGATCTTTGCCGCATTTGCGGGGTCATATACGTAATTGATCCACTCTGCAACTGAATCAGACTGCTTCGAGCCCTTCATCCAGATCATCGTGTCGTACCAAGATGTAGCGCCCTCTTCGGGGATGATGTAGCGAACACTCGGGTTGTCTCGCGACAACTGAACAACGTCGCCGGACCATGCCACACATGCGGCAAAGTTTCCGGTGTCAAGATCATCCATGTAGTCGTTACCTGTGAACTGACGAATCTGACCATCAGCTTTTGCCTTCTCCAACTTCTCAAATGCAACGGCTGCCTCATCGAAGGTTGAGATGCTCGACGGATCAACACCTTCGCTCAAAAGAATCAGGCCAATGGTGTCACGCATCTCAGTGAGCATGCCGATCTTGCCCTTGAATGCAGGGTCAAAAAGATCGGCTACCGAAGTGAGCTCACGCCCCGTTGCATCAATGTTGTAAGCGACCCCAGCGGTTCCGGTCTGCCAAGGCATTGAATAAAGGTTGCCGGGGTCAAAGCCTGGGTCGCGCAAGTCCGAGCGCAGGTTCTTCGCATTTGGAATCTTGGCCTTGTCAAGCTTCTGTGCCCAACCGAGATTTATGTAGCGCGAGGCCATCCAGAAAGTTGGAGCCAGCATGTCCGCTTCGATCGCCTTGTCAGACGACAACCGAGTCTGGACTTTGGCGAAGTACTCGTTGTTGTCGTTGTATCCCTCTTTGTAGGTCATCGCAATACCAGTTGCAGCTTCAAAATCTGCTTCGGTGGCCCCATCGATATAGGCCGGCCAGTTTTCGAAATAGAGGGTCTTTGCGCCGCCTCCTCCACCGCCTCCGCCACTACCGCCATCGCTACCGCCACCACAGGCTGCGATCAACGCGGGAAGCGACAACGCACCCGCGCCGGCCAAACCGGAACGAATGAAGAACTCGCGTCGCGAATAGTTACGACGTTGTGCATGATTGGACATCAGTTGCTCCTTATTTTGGTTTGGTTAGAGATTTGCTTCAACATGATCAAGATTAGAAGTTGTGGAGCCCGCCATCTCGGGGTGACCCTTGAGCACGAATGAACCTTGGGCATCCCACGACATGGTCACACGGTCTCCCGGCCTTGGAATGGTCAGATTTGTATGAGAGCCGACCACAGCACCCACCTCTGTGCCATCGGCCAATCTTGCGATGAGTCGTACCGACGGACCTTGGAACACGAGATCTGTGATTTCACCGCTAATGGACCTTCCAGCGATTGCCTCTCCACCAGGAGTAATTCGTTCGGGGCGGATCATCACAGTGACAGATTCTCCAGTAGCAAAATCTGAGCCGCTTGAATCAACCACCGCACCACAGCTAAGACGCACTGTCACCGATGAACCAGAAACTGATTCGACTACGCCTGGCAACAAATTGGCTGAGCCGATGAAGCTGGCGACAAAGACCGACGAGGGGCGATCATAAATGTCTTCGGGTGTCCCGACCATCTCAATGTGGCCCTCATTCATCACCGCAATGCGGTCGCTCATGGTCAATGCCTCACCTTGATCATGAGTCACGAACACGAAAGTGATTCCTACTTCACGCTGGATGCGCTTCAGTTCAAGTTGCATCGCTTCGCGGAGCTTCAAGTCGAGTGCCGCAAGTGGCTCATCCAGCAGCAATGCACTTGGGTAGTTAACAAGTGCTCGTGCGAGCGCTACACGCTGTTGCTGTCCACCCGACAATTGAGCGGGCCGACGCTGTGCGAAATCGGCGAGCCGAACAACCTCGAGCATTTCCATCACTCGAGATTTGATTGTTGATGAATCAAGTTTTTTGCTCCGTGGCCCGAACGCCACGTTGTCAAACACGGTCATGTGAGGAAACAGCGCATATTGCTGAAAAACGGTGTTGACGTTTCGCTTGTAAGGAGGAACAGTCGATACATCGACACCCTCAAGCAGAATGCGTCCTTCGGTCGGTTGTTCAAACCCGGCGATCATCTTCAGCGTTGTGGTCTTGCCACAACCAGAGGGTCCGAGCATCGCAAAAAATTCGCCTTGCCCGATCGATAGATTCGCACCATCGACGGCAACGAAAGTGCCGTACTGCTTACGAATATTCTCGAGTGTGATTACGGGTACCCCCGCACCTCCCTGCACGAAAATGACCCTAACACTTGTCCTTATTGAGGCAAGTTAGTTTCGCGCTGGGCTCCTGTGGTCAGGACTCGATGTTCGCCATCACGTGTTTGATACGGGTGTAGTCATCCAAGGCGTAGGCACTGAGATCTTTGCCATATCCCGATTTCTTGTAACCACCGTGGGGCATCTCAGCAACGAGTGGAATGTGGGTGTTGATCCACACACATCCAAAATCCAAGCTGCGTGACATCCGCATGGCGCGCCCAAAATCACGCGTCCAGACCGAAGATGCGAGCCCATATTCCACCCCATTGGCATGCGCTAGGGCCTCTGCCTCATCGGCGAATTGCTGCACAGTGATGACCGGGCCAAAGACCTCACTTTGCACCAGTTCGTCACCTTGCCGTAACCCAGAGACCACGGTTGGCGCGAAGAAGAACCCGGCTTTGCCCACTCGCTCCCCGCCAGTGGCCACTCGGGCGTGGCTTGGCACACGGTCGATGAAGCCCGCAACGCGAGCCAACTGATTTGAATTATTCAACGGACCAAAGAGGACATCTTCGTCGTCGGGCATTCCAGTCTTGGTCGCTGCTACCGCCGCAGTGAGAGCAGCTACAAAGTCATCGTGGATGTGACGGCTAACGATTACTCGGGTGGCTGCAGTGCAGTCCTGCCCAGCGTTAAACAACCCCGCGGTTGCAATCCCATTCGCTGCCGCTTCAATGTCCGCATCTTCGAACACCACGACTGGTGCCTTGCCTCCCAATTCAAGATGAACTCGCTTCAACGACTTCGCCGCACCTTCAGCGACTTCCATACCGGCTCTTACCGAACCAGTCACCGACACCATTGCGGGTGTGTCATGCAAAACCATTCCGCGGCCGGTTTCCCGATCACCACAGATCACATTCAGAACTCCAGGCGGCAGAAATTCCGAAGCAATCTCTGCAAGTAGCAGTGATGTGGCTGGCGTGGTGTCACTTGGCTTAAGAACCACTGTGTTGCCCGCAGCGATTGCTGGCGCAAATTTCCAAACAGCCATCATCATTGGGTAATTCCATGGCGCAACCTGTGCACACACGCCGATGGGTTCACGCCGGATAATTGAGGTCATTCCACGCATGTACTCGCCAGCACTTTTGCCTTCAAGCATCCGAGCAGCACCCGCAAAGAAGCGAATCTGATCCACCATTGGCGGGATCTCCTCTGAGCGAGTGAGGCCAATTGGCTTACCCGTGTTTTCGACTTCAGCGGCGATTAACTCCTCAGCACGCTTCTCTACTGCATCTGCGATTCGAATCAGTGCAAGCGAACGCTCTGATGGCGTGGAGTTGCGCCATTCGGCGAATGCAGATTCTGCCGCAGACATCGCTGCATCGATATCGCGACCATCGGACAGCGCCGCCTCGGCGAATTGCTCTCCATTTACCGGATTGACCAATGCTGACCATTTGCCACTCTTTGGGGCAACTCTCTCGTTGTTGATGAAGTTCTCAATCTGACGCATGACCCGAGAGTATCGGCTTCTAGCATTGGGGAATGCTCGTGACGGAAATGGATATTCCCAAACTTCCGATCGTCGAGGAGGCCTCAAGGGAAGAGCGACTCCAGGCGGAACTAGACACAGCAAAAGAACACTGGCTGGCACAGGGCATGTTTGGCTACAGCGTCCTGCGCTACGAGGACGCCCAGGCGGTACTTCGAGACAAGCGTTGGCAAAGTGCCGTGGGGCTAATCACCAAGATTGCGGGCGTTGAAATGCCCGAAGGTGCTCCTGGTACGCGAACCTCAATCCTGAATGCCGAAGGCGATGTCCACCTGCGGTTACGCCGTTTGGTTGCGCCAGCATTCACTCCGCGCACTGCAGATCGTTTCCGACCCGTGATGAGAGATGTCGTTAATTCACTGATCAACAATTTCTGTGAACGTGGCGAGGCCGACGCAGTTGCCGACCTGTGTGAGCCATATCCGATTCCAATTATTTGCGAATTGCTCGGCGCACCTAAAAAGGACTGGCAGAAATTCAGTGTCTGGGCCACTGACATTCTTCGAATCTTCAACTTCAACCTCGCCGAAGACATGCCAAAAATCATCGCCGCCCAGACCGAACTCGAGGCCTATTCAATTGGCTTGATCGAAGCTCGCCGCAACAAGCCTGCAGATGATCTACTTACCAACTTGATTGCGGCAGAAGAGTCTGGCGACAAACTCGATACGGACGAACTCGTGATGATGGTTAATGCGGTGATCGTTGGCGGGACTGACACAACCCGCAATCAGCTTGGCATGGCACTCTCACTCTTTGCTGAACACCCAAAGCAATGGGACCTCCTTGCCAGAGATCCTTCGCTGGCGTCACGTGCCGTGGAAGAAGTCATGCGATACGCGGGTGCCGTGCGTGGCACGGGCCGGTTCGCATCCGAAGACATCGAGTACAAGGGTGTGGTGTTTCCTGCCGGCACACTCATGTTTCCGGCGTTGGCGGCTTCAAATCGTGATGGTTCGATTTTCGAAGAACCCGAGAAATTCGATATCACCCGCGAGCCAACATCAACCTCACACATGACCTTTGGTTCAGGTATCCACTACTG
>CAIYHK010000176.1 GCA_903925985.1 uncultured Actinomycetes bacterium | reverse complement strand
CAAATCGGTGAGGCTTATTTGATTCACCACCCCAAGGCGACCAAATCCGAAGTTCGCGAAATTGTTCTGAACGCCATGGTGAAGGTTGGGATCCCCGAACCCATCAAGCGCATGGATTCCTTCCCTCATGAATTCTCCGGCGGTATGCGCCAGAGAATTGTGATTGCGATTGCTCTGGTCAACAACCCACAGTTGTTGATTGCTGACGAACCCACGACCGCACTTGACGTCACAGTTCAAGCGCAGATCCTCGAGCTCATTGGAACACTTCAAGAAGAATATGGCTCAGCCGTGATGCTCATCACCCATGACCTTGGTGTGATTGCGGAGACCGCTGATCGCGTAATGGTCATGTATGCAGGGCACGCGGTTGAGGTCGCGGATGTGTATGAGTTGTTTGATACCCCAACGCATCCATACACAGTTGGCTTATTGGGTTCGGTGCACAGTCTTGATGGCAGTTCGCGCGGTGGGTTGCAGACCATCTCCGGAACACCACCCTCGCTCATCAATTTGCCGACTGGCTGTGCTTTTCACCCGCGTTGCCGATTTGAGCTCGGTGAGAATTCACTTTGTCGCACCGAGGCGCCACAGCTGCACGCCGTCGGCAAGAGTCGCAGTTCCTGCCATCTTCCCGAATCGCAATTACTGCAAATTGGTACGAAAGGTGGTGTGTGATGGCCACCGTGCTTGAAGCCGATCATGTGAAGAAGTATTTCCCAACTGGTGCCTCGAAGTGGTTGTTGCGTCCAACCGACCAAGTTCTCGCGGTTGATGACGTGTCCTTCAAGTTGGAAGCCGGCACGACCCTGGGTGTTGTTGGTGAATCAGGATGCGGGAAATCGACTCTTGGCCGAGTGCTGGCGATGCTTCTAAAGCCAACGGATGGTGCTGTGAAGCTAAATGGTGTTGACCTAGCCACTTTGAATGAGCGTGACTTGAACCAGGTTCGTCGTGACATTCAGTTTGTGTTCCAGGATCCTTATGCATGTTTGAATCCGCGCCACTCAATTGGTGAGAGCATCGCAACGCCGATGAAGGTGCAAAAGACTCACGACAAGCAGGGTCGTCGCCAACGCGTACAAGAGCTCATGGAGCTAGTGGGTCTCAACCCTGAACACTTCAATCGTTTCCCGCACGAATTCTCAGGTGGGCAAAGGCAACGCGTGGGCATTGCACGTGCACTTGCCCTCAATCCCAAGATCATCGTTGCAGACGAGCCGGTTTCTGCACTTGATGTTTCGATCCAATCTCAGATCCTCAACCTTCTTGAAGGCTTGCAGAATAACTTTGGTCTTTCTTTCATCTTCATTGCGCATGACCTCGCTGTGGTGCGCCACATCGCAGATGAAGTTGCAGTCATGTACCTCGGCAAGTTCGTTGAATATGGTGACGCGGCGAGTGTGTACAAGACCCCACGCCACCCCTACACAAAGGCGTTGATGTCGGCAGCGCCGGTTGCCGACCCCAAAGTTGGCCGCGAGCGCAAGCGAATCATGCTCACGGGTGATGTGCCATCGCCGGTCAATCCGCCTTCAGGCTGTCGGTTCCGTACCCGCTGTTGGAAAGCCACAGATCAGTGCGCCGTGGTGGAGCCACAACTCATTGAGGTTGTGCCTGGCCACAGAGTGGCGTGCCACTACCCAGAATCCTGAACTAGTCGCTATGGGCATTAGGGAACTCGTCGGTGTTGGCGACTACAAAAAACTGATCACAGCACGATTCTTATCGAACATCGGCAACGGTATGTCGCCGATTGCGATGTCCTTTGGAGTTCTCGAACTTGAAGGCACGAATGAATTTTCGCTCAGCATTGTGATGTTCTCGGTGTGGGTGCCGATGATTCTCTTGATGCTGTTTGGTGGTGTCATTGCCGACCGTGTCAAACGAACGCTTCTAGTTGGTGGCATGGACTTGATTGCTGCAGCAATCACGGTGATCCAAGCACTGCTGTTTATGACCGATACCGCAACAGTGCCGTTGCTGTGTCTAACAAATGTGTTTTTTGGAATTGGTGTTGCGATGTGGTGGCCGGCATTCGGTGGTCTGATGCCAGAAATTATTCAGGAACACCAGTTGCAGTCAGCGAATTCGATGATGGGATTCATGGCGAACTTCGGCAACATCATTGGAGCCTTTCTTGGTGGGTCAATCGTTGCGTTTGCTGGGCCGGAGTGGGCCCTGCTTATCGATGGGGCTTCGTTTGTTGGCGCAGGACTCCTTGTCTTGGCGATTCGTGTCGGTAATACTCCGCCAAAAGAAACAAAAGAAGTCACGATGTTGGATGACCTCGTCCATGGTTGGCGTGAGGTGGTCTCGCGACAGTGGGTTATTGCTGTGATCGCGTCGTTTGCTTTTATCAATATGGCGTTCGAATCAGTTATCACCGTTCTTGGTCCATTGCAATTTGACCGCGTGTATCACGGTGCCCGTGATTGGGGAATTGTGATGGGCTCAGAGAGTCTTGGAATGCTGTTTGGCGTGGTGTTGGCTTTGAAGTATCGACCCCGCCAACCAATGCGGTCTGCCATGATCGCAATTCTCTTGCCATCAGTCTTCATGTTTGTGATCGGGCTCCATCCACCAATTCTCGTTGTGGTGCCTTTTGCATTCATGGCTGGTGTTGGAATTGATATCTTCGCGGTTCTTTGGATGACCGCGGTGCAGTCGCGCATTCCGACCGGATCACTTTCGCGGGTTTTTTCCTATGACGCACTTGGCTCAAACATTCTCGTGCCACTCGGGCTTGTTATTGCTGGGCCGTTAGCGGCACGCACGAGCCCGTCGACGGCCTTGATTGCGGGATCCGTAATTGCAGTGATCGCGACGCTTCTGTGCTTTAGCGCTCGGGAAGTGCGTCATTTGCCGGAAGCTGTGACCACAGACTCCTAAAGGGCCTTCTGCATCACCGTGACTGCATGGTGAGCAAGCGTGCCGGTACCCACAATTTTCCAATGATGACGCAGATACCAGTCCTGTTGATCATGTGTGTACAAATTCAAGTTTTTGTAACCGAGTTCAGATGCCTTCTCTTCGATGTGGTTAACCATTGCATTTGCTACGCCGGCACTCCGATGCTCGGGTTCCACCCAAACTGCTGCAAGCCATGGGCTTAAATCTTCAAAACCTGGCAACTCGTCGTCACCGACAAGTGTTGCTGTTCCGATAACAACCCCATCATCAGCGATTGCAATGCAAACGTAGGGGAGAGCACTCGCATCGTGTGACGATTGCTCATACAGATCTAAGTACGTCTGTTCAGTGTCGCCGGGGAAGTCAATGCTCCAAGCTCGATGACTCCAGCTAGCAACCCTGTTTCGAATCACTAAATCCAGTGGAATCGGAATGATTTTCAAATGAATCGTTAGTCACCCAGAGTTTGGAGCACATGAGCGTGCACGGAGTCCCATGAACTTCGTAGCCCTGGATGCAGATCATGATCTGGAACCTCGTGCAGCATTACCCAACGAAAATCGTCAGCTTCGTGATTTGCAAGGCGCGCACCAGCATCGGAATGTGCATGGGCAATTACCGTGTCGTAGCGCCAGTTCCCGTGGTCATCTGAGTAGATGCCTTTGACTTCTAAATGGTGGGAAAGGATCCCGGCTTCTTCCTCGGCTTCACGAATCGCAGCTTCAACGGGTGACTCATGTGAATCAAGTGCACCGCCAGGGATTGCCCAGGTGCCACCACCATGAGTCCAAGCGGCTCGCAATTGCAGTAGGACATGTGGCTCTTCAAGATCTCTGCGCACTACGAGAAGGCCAGCTGCGCCGTAAAGCCCCCAGTGGTGGCGGGAACAATGACACAACACCCAGCCGTCACCGTCGCGCATACCCATATCCTTATTTTACGGTGCAACTGGACTGTTTTATTCAGTCGGGCAATTTGTGGTGCTAAGCATTGGGTATGCAGATTGAAATTCGTAATGCTCCCGCCTTTGGTATCGCCCGATTGACCCTCGAACCCAATGAGACCGTTCGCGCCGAAGCTGGTGCCATGATGGCCACTTCTGACGGTGTTGTGCTTGAGGCAAAGGCCGAAGGCGGTGTACTGAAGTCGCTAAAGCGGGCCGCACTAGGTGGGGAATCATTCTTTTTGACCACATATAAGGCCCCACCCCAAGGCGGATTCGTTGATGTCGCCCCACGGCTCGCAGGCGATGTGATTGTGCTCGACACCCCAGCCGAGGGGCTCGTGGTTCAGCGCGGCTCATGGCTGGCATCGGCGCTAACCGTGAACATTGATACCAAGTGGGGTGGCTTCAAGAACTTTTTTGGTTCTGAAGGTGGATTCATCATGCATGCTTCTGGCAGTGGTCCGATTGTGATCGCGTGTTATGGCGCACTTGAAACTTGGAACCTTGCACCTGGCGAAAAGATCACTGTTGATACTGGCCACATGGTGGCCTATGACGCATCCGTTCAGATGTCATTGCGAAAAGCTACGGGTGGGATTGTGCAAATGGTGAAGACCGGTGAAGGCTTGGTATTTGATTTCACAGGTCCGGGCCGAGTGCTAGTGCAGTCACGTAATCCCAATGAGTTCCTCGGTTGGATCCAGGCTGCGCTTGGAAGTTCAAATGGTTCATCTGGACCAGCGGCATCACTCGGAGGATTGTTCAGCCGCGATTGATTCAAATTTGAATCATCCTGTAAGTGAGATTGACGCGTGGTTCGCGCACTTTCTTGGTTTTAGCAATTGCATGCATCCAGTGCGACTGGGTTTCACCAGACATCACCAAGATCGAGCCATGAGGCAGAACGATCTGCACCTTTTCATTGCTGATCCGATGTCGCAGATCAAAGCGACGCTCAGCGCCGAAACTGACGGAGGCGATAGTTGGATTGGGGCCGAGTTCGGGTTCGTTGTCGGCGTGCCATCCCATGGAGTCGTTTCCGTCTCGGTAAAGATTTGCCAACACCGAGTTGAAACTCGTGCCGCTTAGTTCCTCACAAGCCTTCTTGATGGTGTGTAACGGCTCCACCCAGGGTTTGGGGATCAATGTGATTCCGGAGTACGTGTATGAACAATCTGGATCGCCATACCAAGCCGATAATCGTGGCTCGTTGTGGAGGCGATTGAATACAACAATTTGCTGTTGTGCCCAGGCCAAGCCCTCAATGAGTTGAACGAGTCTGGTGTCCGGGGAGTCGACCGCGTCCTCAAAGAGATCGATCTCACCGTCGTAAGGCAACAAGTTCCTCGACTCTTTGTGAGGAAACCAGTTTTCCACTAAGAGGTCATGCCCCCGAGCCCAACTAGGGCTCGGGCATGTTCCAACTCACCCATGTGGCGGATGCCGTGCTGGAACACCCAGCACTCAATCGCGTCAACCAAACGGATCTGGTCCTGCACCACGCGGGCGATGTATGCCTTCTTGAACATGTCTGGGAACTCGCCGTTAAACAGCACTGTCTCGAGATCGGTTGGTGCAAGTGATTCAAGCCAAGATTCGGTCTCTGCAAACACCGTGTGCATGTACTCCTTGTATGCAGTCCAATTGCCAATGCGTTGGCTCTCCATCTCAGTGACGGTGAGTTCTTTGCCGTGATTGTCAATGGCAACCGAGGTACGTGACGCCCAGCCATCCCGATGCCAAATCGGGAGTTGGCCACGCATCAAGAAATTGACCGAGGAGTCCTCAATATTGATCGCGTGATGCACTGTGAATGCGATCGGTAATACACCGGGTCGCTCGTAGTGGTTTACGTGCTCGGTGTCCATCGTGTCGGCTGCCTCGACCCAAAGCGAATGCAGGCCACGAACCCGATTTCGAATTGAGTCAAGTGCGAAAGCCGACACGAACGACGTCCTCTTGCGGCTTTGTTAGAGAGCCGACTTCTCCAGGATGTGAACGCCACATGCGTTACCAAGACCGATCACGTGCGCGAGACCGACCTTTGCACCCTCGATCTGGCGCGGACCAGCCTCACCGCGAAGGTGGTGACAGATCTCCCAGATGTTGGCGATGCCGGTAGCAGCGATCGGGTGACCCTTGGACTGCAGGCCGCCTGAAACGTTCACTGGAGTCTTGCCAGTGCGGTATGGATGGCCAGCGCGGAGGAAGTCAACCGCACCACCTTCGGGACAAAGACCGAGGTTGTCGTAGTGCACGAGCTCAGCGGTAGCGAAGCAGTCGTGAAGCTCAACGAGGTTGAGATCCTCTGGTCCGATACCGGCCTTCTCGTAACCCTGCTTTGCAGCGAGCTTTGTGAGAGTGTTCACGTTCGGCAGCACTTGGCAGGCCTCTTCGTATGGGTCGGTTGTGAGAATCGATGCCGATACCTTGACTGCGCGGCGCTGTTGCTCGCGTGACAGGGTCTTCAACTTTGCGCCACTCACGAGCACTGCAGCGGCTGCACCGTCACAGTTAGCCGAGCACATCGGGCGGGTGTTTGGGTAAGAGATCATGATGTCGTTCATGATCTCTTCGAGTGTGAACACCTTCTGGTAAGCAGCCAACGGGTTGAGTGCCGAGTTGGAGTGGTTCTTCTCAGAGATCTTCGCGAAATCCTCAAAGGTGACCCCGCCGTAGCGGTGGCCATACTCAAGACCAATCTGCGCGAATGTGCCTGGCATGGTGTCAGTTCCGATGAGACCATCAGTTGGGACAATCGCACCCTGACGACCTTGTGGCTTCCAGGTGTCACCGCTGTCGGCGCGTGAACCACCAGCGAGAAGGCCAGCACCTGCCAGCTTCTCAACACCAACGGCGAGACCGTAGTCGCACTCGCCAGAAGCGATGCTCATGTAAACAACACGCATCGCAGTTGCACCAGTGGCGCAGGCGTTGGTCACGTTGTATGCCGGGATGCCCGTCTGGCCGATCTGCTTTTGGAGCTGCTGTGCGATACCTACGCCACCCATCAACTGTCCAGCTGCCATTACGCCCATGTCTTTCATGGAGACGCCAGCATCTTTGAGTGCATTGAGAATCGCCTCAGAGCCGAGGTCGAGCACGTCACGATCGGAGTGCTTGCCGAACTTCGTCATGTAAATGCCGAGGATGTATACGTCGTTGCTTGCCATTTCTTTCCCCTTAGTTCCTTTTCCCTATTCGATTACTTCGCTGGCTCAAAGCCGAATGCGATTGCTTCTGTGCCTGCTGAATCTGCACCCATTGAATAGGTGGCAAGACGCACTTTCATGCCGAGCTGGATGTTCTCCGGCTTAGCTTCGATATTGATCACATTGGTACGCACGCTTGTGCCACCGCAGTTGATGATCGCTGAAACAAAGGGCACGGGTAGGCCAGGAGCCGCCATGTGCACGATGCTGAAGGTTTGGAGCGTGCCTTCGGTGGCAACGTCTACCTTCTTGAATTCGGTGTTCGAGCAACTTGCACATGCGCTGCGACGGTCAAAGAACCGTGCTCCGCACTTGGTGCATTCGTTTGCTACGAGATGTGGTTTGTCGCCGAGTACTAGGTAGTCGACGAGAGGTACTTGATTT